>CAZNMS010000025.1:0-38411 GCA_964573505.1 uncultured Planctomycetaceae bacterium
GGAAATTGGCGGGAAAGAGACTCGCCTCTGCAATTGAAACTACTCCCCCGCCAATTTCGAAATTTCGTAGACCCGACCCCTTCTGCTCGACCGCGCCTCTTTGAGGCTTAAGACAAAAAAGAGTCGCTTCGCGACAGAGGAAAGCGGCGATGAATCGCCGCACTCCAAAATGGAAACTCACATGTTGAGATCACTTTTATTTATCGCCGCGATGTTGCTGACTTTCGGCACTGCGTTTGCGCAGGACTCGAAGCCGCTTGTCGAACGGCAGACGTTTATTCCGGTTGAGGATCTCGATGTTGTCATCGCGCGCGATCAAGCCGGGGTGCTGCTTTCGAAGACCGAGTTTCAAAAGCTCTATGACGCGGCGAAGAAGAACGCCGATGTGCAACCAAAATTACCTGCGGTCGTCACCGCAACAGGAGCAGACTATCGCGCGAAGATTGACGGCGATCATCTTGTCATCAGCGCGACCGTGCGCTTGCAGCAGTTCGCGAGCGGATGGGTCGAACTGCCTTTGAACTTCGGCAATTTGTCAGTGCTCAGCGCGACGTTGAATGATCAGCCGGCAAAGCTCGGCCGTCGCGCCGTCGTTGCGGCACCTCTGCCCGAGCCCGTGCCGCAGAACAATCAGCCTCAGCAAGCAGCACCGGCAAAGGGCAAAGCGTTGCTGCCCGCGCCGACTCAATTGGTGCTCTTCAACAATCAGCCGGGTGCAGCGACGCTCAAGCTCGAACTCTCAACCGTGCTGGAGTCGGTCGGAGGCGACAAGTTTGCTCGGTTCGATTTGATGGATGCTCCGGCAGCGATGCTGAATGTCGATGTCGCGGCCAATCGCACGTTGAAGTGGTTCGGTCGCACGCTCGATCGACCGGCTGCTGCCGATCAACCGACGACGTATCAGCTACCTGTCGGCGGACAATCGACCGTGCTGCTGCTCTTCACGGGGACTCAGACGCAGCAAGCATCGGACTCGCTGACGTTCGCATCGACGGGCTATGGCGTGCGCGTCGCTCCGGGTGAAGTTGTTTGGGAAGCGGCAACGCGGTTGCAGGTCTTCGGCACTCCGCTGACGACGTTGCAATGTGTCGTGCCCCGCTCGCTCGAGATCACCGACGTGACGTCGACGGGACTCGAAGGATGGACGCTCGAAGACAACAAAGACGACGCGCAATCAACGCTCATCACACTGAGCTATCGGCAGCCGATCGATGCGGGACGCGATATCTCGTTCAAAGGAGTGATGAGCACTCCCGTCGGTCAAAGTTGGGCCGTGCCGCAGATCGTCATTCGCAAAGTCACGTCGCATATCGGTCGCTGCGTCGTGCAGCATCCGGCCGGAGTGCGATTGCGACTGATTGAAGCAACGGGTGCCCGCGCGGCGGCAAGCGATCAAGCAGCCACTCTGACGTTCGACTTATGGCGCGAAGCGTTTCGGCTCGTGCTCGAGACTCAGCCGCATCAGCGCGAAGTGATGGCGACGACGGCGACTTCGGTTGATCTCAATGCACGCGGGGTCGAAGCGTTTTTGACGGTCTCATTGGAGACGTTGTTTGCTCCGTTGTTTGAAGCGGATGTGCGATTGCCCGCCGAGTGGTCGGTGCAAAGCATGACGCTCGACGGTCAGCCGATTCAGTGGCAAGCGGCGGCGAAAGAAGCCGGATGGAATGATCTGCGAATCAATCTCCCGCGACCCGTGCAACCCGGAAGTGGCATCGGTTTGATCGTGCATGCGCGGCGGACAATGGAATCATGGCCGGTCGATGCAGAGCCCATTGAGTTCAAACTGCCGACGTTTCAGTTGCCTCAAGCAGCGACCGTTGAAGGCACACTGACGTTGAAAGCAGAAGACGATCTTGAAGTCGCGCTCGACGGGCTGATGGGGCTCGATCCATCGGCCACTCCGACAGCCGGAGCTCGCTCGGCGTTTGCGTATCAAGACACGGCGTTTGAGGGCACCGTCAAAGTGTCTCGCCGCCCGTCGCGGTTGTCGGCTCAGACGATGACCTATAGCCGACTCGATCGCGAAGTTTGGAACTCGCACCTTGAAGCAACGATCGACATCACCGGCGGCGGCGTTCGCGAGTTGCAAATCAAGTTGCCCGAGTCAGTCGGTGACGACATTCGCTTCGAAGTCGTTGAAGGCAACGTCGGCATCTCGGAGCAAGTGGCGGCTGATCCCGAAGACAAAGCTCGGTTATGGACGCTGCGATTGGATCGCCGTTATCGCGGCACAATGAAGATCGGTGTTGATGTCTCTCAGCCGCGCAAGGACGAGAAGAACTTCGTCGTGCCCGCGCTGACGTTGATGCAAGCCGATCGCGTGAATGGGTTCGTCGGCATCGAAGGCGCGGCGGATCAGCAACTGACGATCGACGCGACGGACGGAGCGAAGAAGTCGCTCGCTGAAGTGGATCCGATCGACTTGCCGCTGTGCCGGTATCAGCCTCAGCAGCGCATCGTTGCCGGGTATCGATTCTTACAGCCGGGCTATGTCGTGACGCTCAGCGAGCAACGCTTTGACAAGCTCGCAGTGCCGACGGCGATTTGTCGATCGGCGAACTACGAGTCGGTGCTCAGTCGCACGGGCGAGCTGCAACATCGGGCCGAATACATCTTCGTTGCTGTCACAGCGCAAGCACTGACGCTGACGTTGCCGTCGGGGCCGTTCGGCGAAGCGGAATTATGGGCGGTGCAACTTGACGGTCAGCCGGTTGAAGTGCGAAGGCGAGAAAGCGCGTTTAACCGCGACCCTCTGGGGAGCGCGACCGCGAAACAGCCGGCCGCCGGTGAGAAGTCCGAGCGCGGCTCACGCGCTCCCCAGAGGGTCGCGGTTAAACGTGTCAGCTACCTCATTCCTCTGCCGCGCGACAAAGCGCCGGATGCAGAGCGTCGTCTCACGCTGTTCTATCGCGGAGTGATCGACCCGTTGCAGACCGCTCAGCGCTGGCGCGAGACGCCGCCGGTGTTGTCCGTCGTGCAGAGCGAAGGCGCGGAGCAACCGCTCGAAGTGCTCAACCAAAATTGGCGGGTGCATTACGCGAGCGACTCGATGATCACCGGCAGCGACGGGTTGTTTGAACCGCTGAGTGAATTGGACTCGCAAAGCTTGCTCGGCGACTTACGGCAGAGCTTCACCGGGATGAGTCCGCAGTCGTTGTTCAACAGCGGTTCGTATCTCTTCGGAGCAGCGCTATTAGCGGTTGTGATCGCGGGGTTGCTGCGACGTCACGGGGTGAGCAAGTTCGGCTGCGCGGCGGCACTGCTTGCGGTACCGGTCGTGCTTGTTGCGCTGCTGCTTCCGACCGTGCAATCAGCACGCAGTAGCAAGGACGCACGCTACGTCGCAGGCGAGGCTCCGATGTCTGCTCCGGCGATGGGCGGTATGCGATACGGCTTCAACGACGACATGAGCGAAGCCGATGGCAGGATCATCGAATACACCGATGTTTGCGGCAAAGACGATCCTTCGACCGGAGCCGACGAAGGCGAGATGCCTCTGCCGCAAGCGGTAACGAGAGCATTGGTCACTGCAGATGAAACAGCATCGCAAGCCGACGCAGCGCCAAGAGACGAGATGAAGAAAGAGATGGCCGCTCCCGCTGATTCGAAGCCTGCAGATGCCCCGGCTGCCGCAGATCAGCTCGACGATCTCAGGATGGACGGAGAAAAGCGGCGCGAAGCCACTTCGCAGCGAGCACGTCGACCGATTGCTACAGGCGGCGGTGTTAGAGGTCGCTCGACTCGTCGGACGTCTGGCGGCAAAGAATCCGGTTTGTTGTCGCTCTCGCTCAGTCTTGAAGTCCCACTGAATTCGGCGACGAAAGATTTCTCGTACTACGGCCATCAACCGGTCGACTCCGGCATCGGGCTCGATCTGCACTGGCAGGACCGCAAAGGCGGCGATGCGTGGCGCTGGTGTTTGGTCACGGGGCTCGCAATGGCCGCATGGCTGACGATCAAAGTGGCCGCGCGCTGGCGCGGGCTATTGGCAGTGCTCGGCATCACGTTGCCATTGGGTCTCGTCGCGGTCACTCCTCCCGCATGTCATGTCGTGCTCGACGGTTTGTTCCTCGGCTCGTTGCTCGCCGCGTTTGTGTGGGGCGGCCGAGCCCTGCTGCTGCATGAGATCCAGTGGTGCAAGAAGGTGTTTTGCAAACGCTCGGCGCAAGTCGCTGCGCTGTTGTGTGTCGCATTCGTTACATCGACCGCGAACGCGCAGCCTCAGCCGGGGGCTCCCGCTCCGACGAGCGCGAATGCGAAGCCGGTTGCGGCTCCGGAAGTGAATGGCTCGAAGACGATCGTTGTGCCGGTCGATGACGCGAAGGATCCGACGAAGGCCGAGCGAGTCTTGCTGTCGCGGGAATTGTTCTTCCAACTTTGGAATCTCGCGCATCCCGAGAAGCGCGTGACGGCTCCGGCGAGCGTTGAGGGGCTCGTTGTTTCGGCTCGCTACGACGTGCAGTTGCGACCTAAGACAGCGCAAGTTGGAGCTGCTGCCATCGTGAAGGCGGCGCTCGTTTTGCAGAACTTCCGAGACCGACAAATCGTGCTCTCGTTGCCGCTCGATGCGATCGCGCTGACGGGCGCAAAGCTCGACGGGCAACCCGCTCCGCTGCAAGTGCGCGAAGCGAATGGCGCGAAGCTGCTCGATGTTGTGCTCGATCAAACCGGATCGCATCTGCTGGAGCTTGAGTTCGCGATCGCCGCTCAAGAAGACGGTGCTGTAGGACAAATTACACTGCCGCAGTTCCCGGCTCCGTCAGGCACGGTTGTCTTCAAGCTGCCTCAGCCGACGTTGCAGGTGCGCGTTAACGGTTCGACGAGTGCCTATCGCCGGGTCGAAAAAGACGGCGCGGCGTTTGTCGCGATTCCCGTCGGCAACAATCAGCCGCTGACCGTTGCATGGCGTCCGCCGCAACAGCAAGCCGCCGTCAACGCGATCGTGAATGTCGACTCGACGACCGGCGTGCTTGTCGATGCGTCGGGCATCAGTCACTCGACCCGCATGACGATTCGCGTGCCGCAAGGAACGCTCGCCGATGCCTCGTTCGAACTGCCGAAAGGCACGCTGCTGCAACGCATCGCCGGTCCGCATCTCACCGGTTGGGAGATGGCCGGTGAGGCCAATAACCGCCGCGTGCGAGTCTTCTTCAATCCGCCGGTCAGCGATGCGACCGACTTGCAGTTCCAGTTGTTTCAAGAGCAGCTTGTCGGAGACGACCCGGTCGGACTCACGTTGAGCGCCGTACGACCGCTCGAAGTCACGCGCGAATCCGGCGTCATCGGCGTGCTCGCGACCGAAGACTTTTCGACCCGCAGTCAGCAAGAAACCGGCATGCGGCGCGTCGAGATCAGCAATCCGGCGCAGTTCGGAGATCTCATTCAGAAGCAACCGAAAGCAACGGCGCGGCTCGGCTTCGGGTTCTCGACGCGGCCGGCGACGGCGCAAGTGCAGGTCGCTCGGCAAGCAGCAGAGTCTGTAGCAACGACTACACATGCCGTAAGAGTGACGCGCCGCAAGGTGCAGATCGCGAGCAAGTTCGATTTCGAATTCCGTCGCGCGGCGCGCCCGTCGATCTCGCTCAAGCTGCCGGAGACCTATCGCCCCTCCGACGTGCAAGCGACGTCAATGGCCGACTGGTTCATCACTCCGGGAGACGGCACGAATCCGCGCACGCTCACGATCGAGTTCACTCAACCGCTGACCGGTCGGGCTCAAGTGGTGATGCAGGGCTATCAAGTCAAAGGCCCCGATGACGCAATTGCTGAAGTGATCGTGCCGCAACCGCTTGAAGTCGCGACGCAAACAACGAGTGCTGCCGTTTGGTTCGATGCCGCCTATGCCGCAACGCTCTCGCAGTCCGACGGATGGAAGCTCGTCGCGGCGAACGTGCTGCCGCCGGTACTCATCAGCAAGCAGCCGACTCCGCCGCAGTTCGCGATGACAAGCAACTCGCTCGATCTGCCGCCGCTCGCGTTTGATCTCGTGATCTCGCATCCGCGATTGGCCGCCGACAGCGTCGTCATCACGACCGTGACCGACACAACGGTCGAACATTCGTTGGCGCTGAAGTGGAAGATCTCGAACGCCGCTGCCGACAAGTTTTGGTTCACAACGCCGCTGCGATTGAAGGATCGCTTGACGGTGAAAGGCGCGGGCTTGCGTGATGTGAAGTCAGAAGAAGTCGACGGTGCGTTGCGCTGGACGATCACGTTGTGGGACGCGGTGCCGAGCGAATACTTCGCGCTCGCAACCGCAACGCTGCCCCCGGCGACGGTCGGGCAGACTCCCGAAGACAAGCTGATCAAGACGCCGGAAGTTCGTTTCTTGCAACCGGCACTTGATGCGGAAGGCAATGCCGGAGAACTCGAACCACTGAGCACGCAGCGGCAGTTCGCGATGCTCGTCAATCAATCGCAGTTGCAGTTACGACCGACGCATGCCGACGACGTTGAGACCGTCACTCAAGAAGACATCCCGATCGTCATCAACAAAGAGTTGCAGCAGCAGGCTGCCGAGATGCTCCGCATTCGTGACGGCTCGAAGCTGCCCGCATGGGACGTTCGAAAGCTCGAGCAGCAAGCCGGTGCTCCGGCATCGGTGAATTTGGCGGACCTCTCGATCGTGCTCGCCGCCGACGGCACTTGGCGCGGGCAAGCCGAATACACGATCCGCAATCGACGTCGTCAGTTCCTCGCCGTGCGCATGCCGGAGAAGGCGCGGCTGCTGTCGGTCTTCGTGAAGGACGAACCCTCACGAGCCGTGCAAACAAAGATCGCGATCAGCAGCGCAGGCGCTGCTCCACAACTCGCGGTCGCTGCGAAGAGCGACTCAAAGAGCGAGCCGGCGATCGTGCAACTCATCCCGTTGCCGAAGTCGAACGCGTCCGATTTGTCGTTCCGAGTGAAGCTCGTCTATTCGGGTGAGTTGCCCTCGCGCTTACCGCGCGGAGTCTTCCCGCTCAGTCTTGATGTCGACTTACCCGCGCCCGATGTGATCACTCAGCAAGAGAGTCCCGAGTACGGCATTCCCGTCGCGAAGACGGTTTGGCATGTGTTCGTCCCGAAGGGCATCGACGCGATGCTGATTGACGACGGAGTGCGCACGAACGTGACTCCGACCGATCGCGGCGAAGTCGATGCGTATGTCGCGAGCAACATGATTCGGGACGGCGAGCAGATCTTGTCGCTGTTCTCGGGTCTGAGTTCGTTGAGCGAGTCTGAGCGACGCAGTCAGGTGCGCAACAACTTGAAGCAGCAAGGGCTCGCGCTGAGCAACGTCTATCAGATCGAGCAGCAGATCAGCGCGGCGAGTGGTTCCGGTGCTCAGAACGTCGAATTCGAATCTGCACGGCGACAGTTCGCTGAGAAGCTCGCTCAGAACCGAAGTAACTTTGCGATCGTGCAACAAGAGCAAGCTGCGAACGGCTATGCGGGGCAAGCCTTCGGTCAAGGGGGGGGTAATAATCCTTACGCCAATCGCAGTGCGGTCGATGAAAACAACGACCTCGTGTTGAACTACAACTCGGTCAGCAATCTGAAGCAGCTCGGTCTTGCGAACTCCGAAGATGTGAATCGCAACGGCGTGCTTGATCCCGGCGAGGACGTCAACGGCAACGGCGTGCTCGACTTCGTGATCGGTGCCGCGCACGGAGTTTCCGGCCTGCAAGTGGATGCGGGATTGCACTTCGATCTTGAAGTTCGCGACGGCGATATCAGTCCGCCGTCGAGTGCAACTCCGATGAACAAGACCGAGCTCGAAGCGAAAGGCAAGAAGGCTGCGGAGAAGGGCGAGCAAACCAAAACTCAAACGACGAATCGCAACGCACAGCGCGAGCAAAGTCTGTCGCGTTTGAAGGCGCTCAACGACAACGTCGACATGCAACAACAAGTACAGTTGTTCGACGGCAATCAGTTTGCGAACCCGAACGCTCAGCCGGTGCCGGGGCGCAATGTCCCGCTCTTAGAGGACGTGCCGGTTGCTGGTACGCTGTTTCGACCGTTACCTCAAAGCGGACCGGCGACGGGGTTCCAGTCGGGCTCTGCCATGAATGGGCCGGGACCCGGAGTAACTCCGAATGTCCAACTGCCGAACTCCAGTAACCCGCAGTTTGGTCGCGGGATGAACAACGGCAGCAACGCAGTCCTCGGTCAGCAAGGCGGCCAATTCGGTTTCGGCGGCGGAATTGGCGGGGGCGGCTTCGGCGGCGGAATTGCCGCTCCGGGCAAAGCGCAACAACAGCAACTCGCGCAAGGGCAACCCGGTCAGCCAACGCCGCAACGCCCGGCTCAAGCTCGGCAGCCAATTGCTCCCAATGGGGCCACCATCGAGCCAACGGAATTGTCGACCGATTCGCTCACGGTCATGGACGCACCGTTCGTCGAACGAGGTGGCGTTGCCGCCCCAAGAGTTTGGTCCGCAGTCGGCGGCTTGAGTCTGAACATCGACTTGCCGGGCAAGCAGAACGAGTTGTTGTTCTCGAAAGTCGCCGGAGCACCGAAGTTGGCCTTGAAGCTGCGTTCGCGAGACGTCGTGCAAACCGGCTTCGGAGTTCTCTGGCTCGTCGTATGGAGCGCGGTCGGACTGACGTTCGCCGCCTTGTTCCTGCGATCGCGCTGGAAGAACGACAGCGGCAAGCCCGTCGCCTGGCTGCTAATCGCCGTCGGAGCCATCGTCTTCGTCGTGCTACCTCAGCCCTTAAGAGCACTCGGCTTCATGAGCTTCCTCGCCGGTCTGACAATGCTCGGAGCCCGCTACGTCCGCCGCGCCAAGTAGCTTGAGATTCCATTCCGAGCCATTCGCAAGCGCAGCAAATCGGTTGTTGAGACGCCTCGGCTTGTCGCGGCCTCGTAGAGAGTCGCTGATGACGACCATTCGACTCGTTGGAGCGAGTCCATCTCCGCAGCGGGTCGAGATGGAATCTCGACCTACTTCTTGTAGCCTCGTTGAACCCCAATCATCTGAGGACATTCGAATGACCGACAGACTTGAGACCAGCGAAGTCGTCCGACAAGCGACCGCTTTCTACGACGGTGAACTGCGCGCCAATTTGGAAGCAACGCATCGCGATGAGTTCATTGCCATCGAACCTGTTTCGCGAACCTACTACCTCGGCAAAACGATGGCCGAAGCAACTCATCAAGCGCGCGCTCAGTTTCCTCAACGACGCAGTTACTTGATGCGCATTGGTCATGAGTCCGCTTTGCAGATTGGTTGGTTCGAAGCATGAAAGGCAAAGTCGATCCTCAAGGCAGAGCACTTCTGCCGATCACGCTGCGAAATGCTCCTGAAAGTGAATCGTCGAAGATCGACGTTTGGGTTGATACCGGCTTCACGGGGGATTTGGTGTTGCCGCATGACATCATCAAATCACTAAATCTCACTCCCTCAGCAGTCATTCAGACGATGATGGCCGACGGTCGGCAAGCAGCTTTGGAGAGCTACGTCGCATGGCTCGACTGGTTCGGCGAAACGGAAGAAGTCGAAGTCTGCGCCAGCACCGGTCGCAACGTTTTGCTGGGAGTCAGACTGATGATCGGCAAACGACTCATTGTGGACTACCAGTCGATGGACCTTCATTTGGAGTAAACGACATCCGCAGTTCTGCGAATCGTGCTGTAACAAAACTTTCAGAGCCGCCTACTCACTCCTGCTGTTGCCCACTTCAACGCCGTGAGTTCTACCTCTTTGTCGCCGCTCACCGCACAAGAACTCTGAGCATGCTCGGAAATCGCAACTGATCGTCGTGAGTGCTCTGCTGCCTTGCTCGTCTATGAGGAGTTGTCGGATGCCGTCGCCGTTTCCCGGAATGAACCCGTTTATCGAGGGGCAGAAGTGGCGCAACTTCCATCATTCCGTCATCTCGCAGATTCGTGATGACCTGCAATCGAGAATCAGCCCGCGCTACTTTGTGGATATCGAAGAGAACGTCTACCTCGCTCGTGAAGGCGGCGACGTTCACAAGGTCGTCGTTCCCGATGTCTATGTAACGAAGCACGACGGATGGCTCGATTCCGTCAGCGGCTCGGTCGCGGTTGCCACTGAGCCGACCGTGCTGACTCTGCCTGAGATCGACCCGCAGATCGAAGCCTTCTTGCAAATTCGATCGACCGAGTCGGACGAAGTCGTCACGGTGATCGAAGTGCTATCTCCGACCAACAAGCGCACGAAGGACGGTCGCGCGGCATACCTCAAGAAGCGCTACGAGAGCCTGCATAGCGACGCCAATTTGATTGAACTCGACTTGCTGCGCGGCGGCTTGCGATTGCCGACCGTCGAGCCTCTTCCGACCGGAGATTACTTCGCCTTCATCACGCGCGCGGAACGGCGGCCGAAGGTTGAGGTCTACGCATGGCCGCTCGAACGCCGCTTGCCGATCATCCCAATCCCATTGGCTGAAGGTGATCCCGATGTGCCACTCGATCTGCAAGCAGTGTTCGAGTCGACCTTTGACCGAGCGGGCTTTGACTGCATTTTGAAATACACGAAGCCGATCGATCCGCCGCTCACTGAGCAGCAGCAAGAGTGGGTCGAGCAAATCCGCAGCACGCACTCGTAATGGCTCTCAAGCACGAAGCGACTGAACTACGTCGCTGAGTCGCTCAACGACTCGCTGCACTCGAAACTCAAGATCCCAGCGAGGCTTCGCCTCCGACCTTTGGTCGCCTTTCGCTCCGCGAAAGAGCGTCTTTAGGGTGTCCTCATGCGAATGACTTCCGCATGAAGTTCCGGCGTTTGAAGACGCACTTTCGCGGAGCGAAAGGCGACCACAAAAAACTTGACTCAGAAAGTCAAACCCTGAAGCGTCAGAGTCCAGCTGCGCTATTTCGTCTTCGGCTGCGGCGCAATGACTGGATCGTTCGGGCCGTCTTCGAAGAGTACGGGCACGGTTTCGCTCGGGATCGAGACGCTTAACGGTTCGTCGGTGAGCAATTGAAAATACACCGACCCGAGTGCTGCGTAACTGCTCTGCGGATTGTCTTGTAACAACAATTTCAGAGCCGCCAGTGCTTCGCTGCACTTGCCCGCTTCGAGCATCGCATTGGCTGCGGTCCAGTTGAAGAGCGCCGTTTGGTCGGCAACGTTGAAGAGCACTTGCTCGCTCGCAGCTCCGCGAGCTGTCGCCCATTGCGACTTTGTGGCGACGATCGGCACATCGAACGACCTCAGCGGCGAGGTGCCTAAGATCGCCGAGAATGTCGCCTGCAACAGACTGTCTCGCTGCTTCGAGGCCAATGCGAAGGCGCGGTCATAGTCACCTTGAGACATCGCGACAAATGCTGCTTGCGCCTGCCATGCACCAAACACCGCCTCCGAGACGCCCTGCATGCCGTCGAGACTGACAAACAACGAGCTCGCGTCTTCGAGACGTCCAAGTTCCGACATCAACATCGCCATCATCAAGTGAGCTTGCATGTTGCCGGCGAGTTTGAGCTTGTCGGCTTCAAGCAGCGTCAACGCTCGCAATGGAAAGCCCTGCGACTTTGCGTAGTTCGCGAGCGAGACAGGATCCGCATTCTTCTCGACGCCCTCTGCGATCGCTTTGTCGAGCCGCTCAATCAGCGGTTCAAGCTGCGCCGACATGTCGCGAAGCCGCGCGAGGTTCGCGATGTCGTCTTCCGTGCGCACCTTCCTCTTCTTGTAGATCGCGAGGATCTTTTGAATTTCGGCATGCATCACATCAACGCGGTTCATGGCGCGATGCTTATCGAGCAACACGAGCCTGACGCCGAGATTGTCGGGCTCGACCATCAATGCCTGTTGCAGCGCCGCCGTGCTTTGAAAGTGCCGCTGCATCGAGGAGTTCACCCCGTTTGCCGCGTTGATCTGTGACTCGACCTGCCCAAGCACCGAATACGCATCGGCCAATGACAGATAGGCCGAGACATCCGAGTTGTCCTCGGCAATCGCGGCCTGCGCATCGCGGATCGCTAAGAAGCACAACCCGAGCGCATGCGGAGTTGCTAGTCGCATCGCGCCCGTCCGCCCGAGACTTAGAAGCCCGATGTTGTTCTGAGCGCGCCGACCAGCATTCGAAATCGGAGTGCCCTTCAGCGAGAGAAAGTTTTGATAAGCCGTCGGGGCCATCGGCCAACTCATCCGCGCGGTGTTGAGCGATGTCGGCTTGCAGTCGCGAAACGCCAATCGCTTGAAGTTGACCGCACGCTCTTCGTTCTGCTTCTTGTCCTTCGATCGGCGTCCAAAGATCGCGCAGGTCGCTCCGTACTTTTGAAGCTGCCAATCGGCTGACTGAGCAATCTCATGAATCACGAGCAGTGGCTGCTGTCCCCACAACCTCGGCATGAGGTGCGTGACTTCGAAGCGCTTCAGCACCTCTTCACCGCGACTTCGATCGGACGTATCCGGAGCTTCCAAGAGCGTCGCTGCTTTCGACATGTCCTTCGCGGGCCGCAACGAAGCACGAGCATCCTTCTGCTGATCGAAGATGTTCTCGCCGCCGCGCGCGTAAAGAGCGACTCGACTATCGAAGAAGACTTTGTGTCCGGTCCAAATCGCAACGTCGCCTTGATCGAGTCGGAACTGCATCAACCGCGCGTCGTTGAGATCTTTCAAGTCATCAGCCAGTCCCGCCGCGTTTGCAGCAACAAGCGGCGTCCATCCAAAACCGACGCGATTGCCGTCACGTCCCATCAAGCGACCGCTGATCGCGAAGTAAGCCAGTGCGCCAAACGCGATGACCGTCACCGCTCGACCGCCGCGCGAGTAAACCACTTCGAGCGTTTCGATTGAGTACTCCTGCCGACAGTTGTCTCGATACCAATCCTGCCCGTTGAGCGCCGCGAGCACCGCCAGCGCGACAAGAGCCAGTGCGAACTCTTCCCAACTCATCGCACCAACAAGCACGACGAGCACCGTCGCCAGCAGCAAGCCGAGATCAACTCGGCGACGATTGAGGAACGTCGTCACGACCGCCATCAACAGCATGACCGCAGCAGCGATCACAACGGGCGTCGGCGACTTCCATTGAGCGGCATCAAACGGCGACTGCCAAGAGGCGAACCCGATCTCGCCAATGCGCGATGCGTTGCCGCGCAGCCACTTCAATTCGACATCGAATCGCACCCACAACGCGAGCACTGAGTTCCATCCAAACGGATTCAGCAGCAACGCTCCGAACCCGGCACCGATGACCTTCTGCCATAAGAGCTTCTCTGCCGGTTCGATTGCCGCACGTCGCTGCAACGTAGCGCTTAAGAACTGACCGGCTCCGTATCCCGCCAACAGCAGCCATCCGAAGACAGCGTGACTATCGAGATTCGCCCAAACGACCAATGTCGCAACGAGGCACCACAACGAGCGCGACTGCTTCGTCTCGTTCCACTGCAAGAGCCCGCGCAGCGTCCAAACGATTCCGAGCAACGACATCAACTTCGGTAACGGCACGAGCTGCGGATGTAACGAAAGTAACAGCACTCCTGCGCACACAGCGTGCCACCATGTTGGCAGCTTCGAGCGAGTCAGATTCACGAGCCAATAAATGAGGACTGCGGAAGCGGCTCCGACTCCGACCGACAACGCTGCCGGGCCCGCGATCGCATGCAGTCCCGCTGCCAGCAGATCGAACAGCCATCCGAGATTGACCCAACTGCGCTCACCGGCGGTGTAAGAAAAAATGTCCGTTCGGGGCGGCAAGAAGCCGTGCGCCGCGATGTGCTCACCAGTGCGAATGCGAACGAGCGTCTGCGTCTCGGCGATATGCCGACAGCCGAGCAAGAACCCGAGCAGCACCGCCGCCCAGCGCAACATGAAGTCGCCGCGAATCGCTTCGTCTTCAACCAGCTCGGGACTCAGCGGCTCCCACTCCGGCAAGTCCTCAGCAGGCTTCTGCGGCGCGTTCGCAGCGGGCTGCGGCTGAGCGGAAACTTGAGCGTCCGACGGCGGAGCGGCAGGGGGGATTGCTTGAGGAACGGACTCCGTCGAAGCAGCAGCGGATTGAGGCTCGGTCACGAATGGCTCTTCAGTGAGGACAACTAAAGTCGAACAGCGAATGGCGGAGACTACGACCGCGAAAAAACGAGGGTCAAGGAGCCCCGTCTGCCGTATTCGCGGCGGGGCAAACAGCGGTCTATTCTCAAGGGCAACTGCTGCATCACCGTTTCAAGTTTGAGGAACGTTTCAAGATGCCGACCACACACAAGATCGGACCGCAAGATCACGGTCGGGCGATGACGCTCGCCGAGTTTGAGGACGTTGCGACTGCCGAAGGGCACCTCTACGAACTCAGCCGAGGAATCATCACGGTCAGTGAAATTCCGCCGATCTCACATCTCAAAGTGCTCTGCCGAATCCGCAGTGCTCTCTACCAGTTTCGCATGCATGATCGCGACATCATCAAGTTGATCGCTGGCGCGAATGAGTGCCGTCTGCCGATTGCTGAGTATGAATCCGAACGGCATCCCGATATCGCGGTGTATCTCACCGAACCGCCCTTCGACGACTCGAACGCCGTATGGGGCGAGTGGGTTCCGGAGCTTGTCGTCGAGATCGTCACGGACGAGTCGGCGCATCGTGACTACATCGAGAAGCCCGCCGAGTACCTCTCATTCGGCGTGCGCGAGTATTGGATCGTCAACGCGGACCGCCAAGAAATCATCGTGCGACGCCGAGTCGCCGGACGATGGGTCGAACGGACTCTGCCGATTGATGCGGAGTATTCTCGCGGTCTCTTGCCGGGCTTTCGGCTCTCAGTGGCAGCAGTCGTTGAGGGGGATTAGTCCTTCCGCGTTCTGAAGTCTCGGTGCGTGCCGTCGGTGGCGGTTGCAGGCGGAGCCCGCGTTTGAGGAGAAGTCCGATGAGTTTGGAAACCGAAGATCAAACTGAAACTCGCAAACTGTCGAAGCACGAGCGGCAAAAGATCCGTGCTGAGATCGCGCAGCAATTCATCGAACACGCGCGAGAGACGCCCGAGGGGCAAGCCTTCTTTCTGGACGTGCAGCGGACAACTGCTGCGAAGAGTCTGACACCGCGACAGAAGCGTATTTTAAATTACTCAACGCAACGGATGAGTTCAGCAACGATCGCCGCGACGCTCGGCGTTTCAGTCGCGGCCATCAAGAACCAACAGCAGCAAATGCTGGCGTCATTTGGCTTCACGAGATGGGCTGACTTCCGGCGATACGCCATTGCTGAGAATCTGGTGAAGCGCGCCGGTGCAACAACTGCTCGTCGATAGTGAGGCCGAAATGTTGGCGACGAAGAACGCGAACAACGACCGCGACGTCTTCATCAATTGTCCCTTCGACGCGGACTACGCACCGCTTTTCCGAGCGGCGATCTTCGGCATAGTGGGTTGCCGCTGCCGGGTTCGTTGTGCGCTGGAGAAAGACAACGGCGGCGAAGTTCGTTTCGAGAAGATCATCCGCATCATCCAAAGTTGTCGGTTAGGTATGCACGACCTCTCGCGCATCGAGGTCAGCTCATCCGGAATGCCCCGCTTCAACATGCCGCTTGAACTCGGCCTCTTCTTGGGCGCCATGCGATTGGGTGCAAAGAATCAGCGCAGCAAGTCATGCCTCATTCTGGAACGCGAGAGATTCAGCTATCAGAAGTTTGTCTCGGACCTCGCAGGACAAGACACGAAGGCGCACGGGAATGACGAGCGCCAATTGATGCTTCATATCCGCAACTGGCTTCGCACTGAGACCGGTGACCCCTCAATTCTGACCGGTGAAAGTCTCGTCATCGCCTTCAACGGGATCTTCAAACCCTACGTCGAGAAGATCGGTGCCGGTGCTCTCTTGCAGGGAGAAGGCTGCTTCGCCGACTACCTCGATCTCGTGACCGATTGGTGGGAAACGCCTTTGCTGGGGAGCGTGAACCCCGTTGAGTTTCTCAAGCGGTCGGGACTGCGTTAGATCAAGCCGACGCACCCCGCAGTATCAAGCGGGCCTTTTCTGCTTGCGAACTCCTCTCTGCCATCACTGTCTCACTCACGAGGACACTCAGCATGACCCCGACAGTCGACTTCGCGACGCGCGCCCGGCGCGACTTTCTCACGAGCACTGCAAGCGGACTGGGACTCGCCGCGATCGGCAATCTGCTGACTCAAGATGGTGTCATCGGGCACCAGCAAGCTTCAGCGGCAGAGGCCATCAAGCAAGCCGTTGTCAGTCGCATGCCTCACTTCGCTCCGAAGGCAAAGAGCTGCATCTTCCTGCTGCAAGCCGGTGCTCCGTCGCACTTAGACCTCTATTCGCCGAAGCCGAAGCTCAATGAACTCGACGGTCAGCCGTTGCCCAAAGAGATGCTCGAAAAGGTGCGCTTCGCCTTCATCAAGAAAGACAGCGCGGTCTTGCTCGGCTCGCCGCGCAAGTGGTCGAAGCACGGCCAATGCGGAATGGACTTCTCGGACTTCCTGCCGCATCTCAGCACCTGCGCCGACGACATGCTGATGATCCGCTCGATGTACTCCGAGCAATTCAATCATCACCCCGGCCAGTTGCTGCTGAGCTGCGGACGAGCGTCATTCGGCCTGCCAACAATCGGCAGTTGGCTGACGTACGGGCTCGGCACAGTGTCACAAAACTTACCCGGCTATGTCGTGCTCACGAGCGGACGCGGTTCATCCGGCGGTGCGTCATTGTGGGGCAGCGGCTTCTTGCCGTCGCACTATGCCGGAGTCCTCTTCCGCAATCAGGGAGAGCCCGTGCTCAACCTCTCAAACCCCGAAGGCTTGCCCCCCGAGCTGCAACGACGCGGACTCGACACTCTCAAGTCGCTCAACGAGCAGCGGCTTGACGACATGCAAGATCCCGAGATCGCCAGTCGCATCGAGAGCTACGAACTCGCCTTCCGCATGCAGACAGCGGCCCCGGAGTTGATCGACCTCAACGGAGAAACCGCGACCACTCAAGACGCCTACGGAGTGAACCGACCTCAGCATGCTCAAGCGACGGGACGCGGCAACGTCGCGAATGCGCATCTGTCGTTCGCTCGCAACTGCTTGCTCGCGCGAAGAATGGTCGAGCGCGGCGTCCGCTTCGTGAACATCATCTATGAAGCATGGGATCAACACAGCAGCCTCGATGCCGACCTGCGCTACAACTCATGGGTCGTCGATCAGCCGATCGCCGCGCTCATTAAGGATCTCAAGCAACGCGGCCTCTTCGACAGCACGCTCGTTGTGTGGGGAGCCGAGTTCGGACGCACGCCACTCGGAGAGAACCGCAACGGCCGCGAAGCCAACACCGGCCGCGATCATCATCCTTTCTCGTTCTCATTATGGATGGCCGGCGGCGGGACAAAGGGCGGCACGATCTACGGCGAGTCCGACGAAATCGGCTGGGGCGTCGCTCGCGATCCGGTTCACATGAATGACTTTCACGCGACGCTGCTGCACCTCTTCGGCCTCGATCACTTGAAGCTGACGCACCGCAATCAAGGCCGCGACTTCCGACTCACCGACGTCGGCGGCAAAGTGATTAAAGACTGGCTCGCATAGTCGCAGATTGGGATTCCATCGCGACCCGCAGCGGGTCAACAACCTCACCGCCCCAACAACCGTCGGCCGTAGCTGAAATCGTGAGATTTCAGAGACCGCAGCAACTGAGTCCGAAGTCTGACGACTTCGGCTACTGGGATACGCAGGCCAATTGAAACTTAAGACGAGACCTCTTCCTCACCCGCGTCCTCACTCACCTCATCGCGCTTCGCAAGCTCCGCAATCGCGAACATGACCCATCCGAGAATCATCGCGCTCCCCCCGATCGGCGCGATTGCTCCGAGCCATTTCTTCCCCGTCAGCACGAGCGCATACAAGCTGCCCGAGAACAGCGCGATCCCAATGACGAAGCTCCATGCGGCGAGCCAATGGCTGCGTCGCGGCTCTTTCCCCGCAACGAGCCCCAACAAGATCAGCCCGAGTGCGTGATACATCTGATAGCGCGCCGCCGTCGTGAAGTCCTGCGCGTACTTGAAGCTGGCCGGCACCTCGAACCCTGCGATCGAGCGAACCTCATTCGGATAGAGCGCGCTCAACTTCCCTTCGAGCCCATGCGCCGCAAACGCCCCGAGCACAACGCTCAACCCCGCCAACAACGCCCCCACAACAATCCAACTTCGAGCACTCTTCATTCAACCTCTCCTCGACATCTTCTTTGCCATCGATCCATTCCGGCAGCTTCAAAGAAATGACTCTGCCTTCTCGAATAGGCCTTCGACAAAAAGCATGAACTGCCTACCGATGGGCGATCGTTGTAACTCTTCCCACACAGGCAAAGGAGTCTCTGCCGGAGCGAACTTCGGGCTTGAACGCGGCCACGGGTATTCGGGATTGGGGCCATCACCGGCCACAGCGGGAGCGAGACTCTCAACACGCTCGGCAATCGCAGTGTTCTTGCGAAGGAGCTGCTCCCAAGCTTCGGAATGGTCCTTGAATCCGAATTGAATTCGAGCACGCCGATTCGCACGCAGACTTCTCAAGAAGCTCACGAAACCCAAATGAGACAACTCGGACGGCGGGCCGTACTTCCACTGATGAGCTTTACTGAGAAGTTCGGTTGCCATCTGCAGGTAATGCAGAGCATGGCACGACGGCAATTGGGGATGCTGAGTTGTGAGGACCTTGACGACTTCAAAATCTGACCGCGCTTGAATCAAGAAGAGACGCTGCTGATTGGTCATTCGCCGCGTCTCCAATGCCGGGCGCCGGTCAAGGTCCATCCACTGGGGAGCGGGAGCGACTGCTCCTGAATCCTCGCGAACTCACCGGTCGTAATGTCCGCAATGAGAGATCGAAACTCGGCACCCGCAACATCAACGCCACTGACGAACGGCTGAATGATCCAATTCGATCGGACCACACGATCGTTGATCGCCAGAAACCTGATTTCGTCAGCGGGGGCGTCGGTCGGGAGATACCAAATCTCTCGCAACGACGCGTCGACTAAGAACTGAGACCTCGCAAGCCATGCAGCGACATCGTCGCGAGCGGAACTCTGTGGCTCATCCGGTTCATCGGCACGTTGGCGGCGAATTCGCGCGGCTTCGTCGACTCGATCGAGTTCGTCGAACCAAATATCGACCGGCAAGTCCTCAGCTCGTCGCAGCTTCAAATAGTCGATCCATGACCCAAAGACCGCGACATCGCCCGGCACTGGATCAAAGCCGGCGGCGTCAAGATCTCGACGATTCGGAAAGACCTTGAAGTGCATCGGATCCCGACGGTCACGCCCCAGACAAGCCTCCGGTTCGTCCGCTCCGTCGGGCCACTGATGCACGGTCTCTGGGGCGTAGTCCAATGTCACATTGCTGATGACTTCACCCGAGTAAGACGACCGCCTCGGATCGCTCCATGTAAAAACATTGGTCATTCGATCGTGCTTATCGGCGACGAAATACACAGCGTTACTCCTTTGATTCTGAGAAGCCCATTGAGAGATGTCGCATCTTTCGATCCCACTTGTGCTCGATCAAGACATTCCACACTGTTAGCAAAATTACTCCGCCACTCGATGAATCGTGTTGTGAATCGTCCGATTCACCGTTTGCCCGCTCGACGATTTCAGCGCGAGTTTGATTTCCATTCCCCATGTGGGTGCGAGGTCGGGGATTGTCAGTCTCAGCGTCTTGCCGTCGGCGTCGAGCTTTGCCGCAGTGACCGACAATCGCTTTTCGTCGTAATGCTTTGAGCCGTAGCTCGCTGTTCGCTTCAACGACCAAACATTGACAGCGACGTTGTCCGTTGTGACGGATGAGGGATCGACGGCGTCGGTCAGAGTCACCGTGACTTCGTTCTTGCGAGCGTTCAGACCGATCGGAGCGAACGCGGGCTTGCCGGTATAGCGGATGCGATAGAAGCCGCCCGGTGCCGTCGCGTTGCCCGCCCATGCAAACATGCCGCACGCGTAAAGCTGACCGTCTTGCGGATGAAACCGACCGCGCATGATGCCCGTCGGAAAGTTCGGCAACGGCAGCTCGCACATGCCGCCTTGCTTCATGCCTGCGAAACGCGGGTCGTCTTTGCCTGTAACAATTGGTACCGGCTCATGCGGCACAACAAACACCTTGCCGTAGCCATACGACAGATTCAGCAACGAGCCCTTCAGCGGTCCCCATTTCTCGCTCGTGACCCATAAGAGTTCCGCCGGCGAACGATCGAAGGCATTCGTGATCCAACACAGCGGCGGGACCATTGCCTCATCCGACGAATCCGTCACGTCGTGATAACCGAACATGTTGCCGTAGAAATTCGGCTTGCCGTCCTTGCGAAGAGTGACCCAATTGATGCGGTTCTTCGGATTCCAGAAGCCTTCTTGGTCCGTGACGATGAACGAGCCATCGGGATTGAGACACACTCCATTCGCCGCTCGAAAGCCCGTCGCGAGGATTTCTGTTTTCGAGCCGTCCTTGCTGACTTTCAACAGCGTCCCGTGATGAGGCACAACCGCCGCGAGCGCATGCCGTCCGGACTTTGCGTAGTAAAAATTACCCTCGGCGTCGGTCTGCAAGCCCATTGCGAACTCATGAAAGTGCTCAGTGACTTGCGCGTCGTTGTTGAAGTTCTCGTAGAAGTCGGTGACGCCATCGCCGTTGAGGTCTCGCAGGATGACGATCTGATCTCGGCAGGTGATGTAGATGGCTTCGTTTGGCTCACTGTCACGTTTAACCGCACCCCTCTGGGAAGCGCTTTTTTGCGAGCCGACACCGTCCGTCGAAGCGCTCCCCAGAGGGTCGCGGTTAAACGGCACTTCTTCCTTGATGATCTTCAGCCCCAGTGGCTGAAACAGCCCGGTTGCGATGCGCTGCCATTGCAGTTTGGTGCCGCTCGTCAGACCGCTGACGAGCCACACATCTCCGTCCCATGAACAGACAGCGGCTTTGTCCGAGTCTTTGAAGAAATCGAATC
Organism: uncultured Planctomycetaceae bacterium; assembly: GCA_964573505.1. Taxonomy (GTDB): domain Bacteria; phylum Planctomycetota; class Planctomycetia; order Planctomycetales; family Planctomycetaceae; genus AM-0621. Next base: position 20,871 of record CAZNMS010000025.1, read on the forward strand.
CCGTCAGTCGAGTCTGCGCGTTCCATGGATTGCTCGACGGCGGAGTCAGCACATCAACGGCAAACGGTCCGTCGTCGTTCCCGCGAGTGATGGCAGTTGTGATAGTCGCCTTTCGCTCCGCGAAAGCACGCTCTGTAGTTGCCGCTACATCCTTGTTGCTACCGGTCTCCGAAGTGCCGACACTCGGCACTTCCACTCGCGACTTCGCGCTCTCGCTGATCAACGCGGCGTCCTTCTCGTCAGCGGCACTTGCGAACCAAACGCTGAAGTCGAGCGGCTCTTCGCCCGCAGGCAACGTCAGCAAAACTTGCCCGGCGGCGTTTGTCGCGAGCTTCAAGCTCGGCTTCGCAACAACGCCGACAATCAATCCGCTCGCAGCTTCTTCAGTCACTGCTGCACCCGGCTCTCCGGTAATTCGACCGACGTGCTTGAGCTTGCTCGACGAGACATCCGCGACTTCGCCCTTTGAGTCCACGTTGAAGCGCCATGCTCCGCGCACAATGACATCGGATTTCATTGGCTCCGCTTGAGCAGCAGTCAGTCGAGCGAACTCCTTCGTCAGTCCCGCATCGGTCGCGCGTGTAGGATCTATCACACCGTCAAACACAACGACCGACTCGATCGCACCGAGGAACCCTGACTGCTCGGGGAAGTTGTTCGACGTCGCTCCGATCCGCAGCACGAGATCCTTATTCGGAGCTTTCGGCTTGATGCTGCCGCCGCCTGCGGGCTTGCCGTCGACGGTGAACTTCACGTTGCCGGTTGTGTGCTCCCAACTCATCGCAACGACATGCCATTGGCCGTCGTCGACTCGTTTGTTGGACTGCACCGTACCGACCCAGCCGATATCGAGCGTCGGTCGTCCGCCGCGCAAGAAGAACGTCTTCCCGTCCGGCACCCACTTGCCTTCCTTCGGTGCCTGAGCAACGAGCGTCCCGTCTCCACGCGTCTTGATCTTCGCGACGATCGAGTAGCTGCGAGTCGTGAAGTCGAAGTCGGATGAGTTGTCGATATCGACCTTCAACGAGCCGCCGAATTGCAGACCCGCATCGGTCTTTGATTCGGTCTTATCCGCGAAGAAAGAGAGCGTCGTCCCCGTAGCGGAAGTCGTCCGACTTCCGACCGCTTCGGCACGCGCGTCTGAACTCTGACGAGTTCCGCTACGAAGCAAGCTGCTCGGCAACGTCGCGACGAGCAGCGTCAACGGCTTCGCGCGCGGCCCGACATGCAACGACCGCACGACGAGATCCGCTTGCTTCGGATCGCTCACGAGTTCGTAGCATTCAAGCACATCCGTCTTGCCGACCGAGTAGCTCACGATCGTGCGATCGGGCAGTTGATAGAGACCTCGATAATGAGCCCACTCGCGCGGCAGCGGGCCGTAAGCGCGACCGTCTCGACCGCGTACGCGCGGGTCGTCGAACGAGCCCGTTTCAGGATGAGCCCATCCGGGTCCGGGCGGATTCGCTGCTAACACTTTGCCGACGATCGCCGGATGAATCTGATGCCGCCCGTTGAAATGGATGCCGTTCCAATCAATGAAACCTTTGCCGCTCCACATCGCCGCCATGCGAAACGTGTCGTGATCGAACATCGCCCATTGCCGACCGCGTGACACTCCGCCTGGTCCCGCATCAAGCCGCATCGCGATGCCTTTGTAGGCAAAGTTCGGAGCATCGCTCTTCGCTCCGTCAGCACGCGGGATCTCGTAGGTGTTGATCAGATACGGCCCGTAGTCCATCACGACCCACGGTTCGATATTGCTGGGCTCGGGCCCGAGCGTCTCGCCCTTCGGCAACCGCGCCAGATACGCGTCATCGACCGGCACGAACTGCGACGGATTACGCGGCTTGAGGTACGCCTCGCGGATGTAATGAATGACGTCGTACTTCTGCTTCGGGACCATCCAATGTTGCGGCACCATGAAGCCAAACCCGCGCGTCAGCGTCTGATACATCGAGAACGGATCGCTGCCGTTCTTGAACTTGCCTTCCGCAAACTTAAGCGACATCGGCAACGAGCCCGGCATGTCGTGCGTGCCATGACAGTTCGCGCAGACGCGGAGATAGATCGACTCACCGCGCGTCAGACTGTCTTTGCCCCAGCGCTTGATGAGTGCTTCGTGATTGAGCTTGCTCTCGTACTCGGGCAACGGAGCAACCGCGATGAGTGCCGGATCAGGTTTCAATTCGAGCGCTCGTTGCGGCCCGCCATCACGGATCTCGATGAGATACTTCACAAGATCCAAAAACTGCTGCCGACTGCCGAGCTGATTCACTTGCCCGACCGGCATGAGCGAGACCGGCGACGTCGAGCGTTCGTCGATCTCGCCCTTCTCGATCGTGACGAGCTTTCCCTGCTGATTGGGATCTCGCAGCGTCAATGTCTCGCGCTTCTCTTCGGCGATGAGTCCGCTGATCGACTTCCCGTCACGCGTGACGACCGCAACGGTCTCAAAGCCCTTTCGAATGACCTTTGACGGCGCGAGGATCGACTCGACGAGATGCACATCGCTCGCGTCTTTTCCGAGCTTGCTCAGCTCGGGCCCGAGCTGCTTCGTCGGGTCATCACTGACATGACACTTCCAGCAAGCCATATGCGGCTGAAAGAAGAGGATCGCCCCGCGCTTCGCATCGCCGTCTTTGCTCGCTGCCGCCGCGAGCTGCGCGTAAGGCTCATCCTGTAAGAGTTGCTCCAGTGTTTGAGCAGAAGCGACAGAAGCAAGCCCGAGCACAACGGCCAGTACCGAAAGAGAACGCATCGTCGAGACCTCATTAAATCCGCAGTTCGCGACCTCAGCACGCAGCGCGTGCAGTATTCGTAGCCGAAGTCGTGAGACTTCGGACGCAGTCACTACGGCCCCCGAAATCTGACGATTTCGGCTACGGTTGATTGCGATCGCACCGCGTGAGGGAGCGTGAGTGAAAGCGAGCGGCGGACTGTAATGGAATGCGTCTCACGGTCATTGATCGGCGGACTGCTGTAGCTGGCAGGCGCTATCCGCGTCGTTACTGTCCGCCGCCGATCGCGGACCGGCACTCAACTTCGAGTTTTGAGTGGCACGCCCTGAGTACTCGAAGGGCGTGTTCTTCGCGCGCCGCCCTACGCCCTTCGAGTACTCAGGGCGCGCCACCCGCGTTCGTAGCCCTTGCGCTTCACATCACTCACGCGACCCAAACCGCGACCCATCCAACGCTCGTTCTGTTCTTCAGGAGATGACTCATGAAACGCTTTTCTTGCCTCATGGTGTTGATGCTGGCGGGCTGCTTAGAGGCGACGCCGAAGCCGGCCGGTGAGTCAGCACCTGCTGTAACTTCCGCGACACCAGCTGCTCAGCCTGCAACGCCTGCGACCGCGACTCCTGCTCCCGCAGGCGGCAATATCGTGATGCCCGGAGGTCCGGGCGGCGGAGTCGTGACGGGAGATCTCGGATCGCTCGCAGCACCCGCTGCTCCCGCGACGAACAACGCAACGCCGACTCCCGTTGCTCCGGTCGATCCCAAAGCCGCCTTAGGCAAGCAACCGGCAAAGCTCGTTGATCTCAATGAGGCGAAGAAGAACCCGAAGATTGTTGTCGTGACGGGCAAGATCATGGCCGACGACCCGCTGAACGCCGCGATGCAGGCTTACTTCTCGATCCCCGCGCGGGCTCAGATTGCGAACTTCCAAAATCAGCTTCGCATCTCGAAGGAACTCAACGACGGCAAGCCTCTGAATCACGGTCAGTTCATGGAGCTCGTCCAACAACTGCGCATCGAGTTCTTGCCGCTGCCACCATGGCAAATGCTCGGTTACGACTCGAAGACCGGAGACATCGTCGTGCTCGAAGATAAGGGCGAGAAAATTCGGCTGTTCAAAGAGAAGAACATCCCGATCGAAGACGGCGATAAGCAGTACGAGTAGTGCCGCGCATGCCGACTGGAACGCGGCATGCCTGCCATCATTCGTCCCGTTCGTCCCTTCGGTCCCATTCCCGTCATCAACGGGACCACTCGCCAGAACGCATTTCGGTCATTCACAGGAAGGAGCCAGTTTGATGGCAGTCGAATCGCAGAGCAGCAGTTGTAGCAATCGTTACTCACTCGTTTGGGAGCTTGATTCGCTCTACCCGCATCCTCAGACCGAGCAGTTTCGCGCGGCACTGGATCGGCTGAAGATCGAGACTCAGAAGCTGAGCGACGATTCCGAAGCGCTGCCCATTGTCAACGCTGACTCTGCCGCCGTTCGCAGTTGGAGCGAGTTCCTCACGCGCTTCGATGCGGTACGAGCAGAGCAGACTGCCATCAACGCTTTCATCGGCTGTCATGCGGCAGCGGATGCGGCCAACAAACTCTTCATGCAAATTGAAGCAGAGATTGCCGCGCTGTCTCCGTTGTGGTCGCAGATCGCGACGAACATCGAGTTCGCTCTGCAAGCCGCCGACGCTCAAACCTTTGAGACCTTCATCGCTGCGGACTCGAAGCTAACGACCAATCGCTACTTCTTAGATTCGGCTCGTCGCAACGCCGCGTTGAGGCTGCCGAAAGAGCAAGAGTTGCTCGCCGCCGAACTCGATGTCGACGGCTTGCACGCATGGGGGCGGCTCTACGATCGCTTGTCCGGCGAGCTGCGCGTGCAAGTGATGGAGAAGGGCGAATTGGTCTCGAAGTCGCCCGGACAAGTGCATTGGGATTCGCCGTCTCGTGAAGTGCGCGAGAACAATTTCCGCGCGGCGAACAAAGCATGGAGCACGCTCGCCGATACGTGTGCCGATGCCATCAATCACATCTCGGGCAGTCGACTGACGAAGTATCGACGGCTGAAAGTCGATCATCTCGCTGCACCGCTGGCGCTCAATCACATGCAGCGCGAAACGCTCGACGCCATGTGGGCAGCAGTCTCCGCACGCAAGAGTTGCCTTGCTCAATATCTGACGAAGAAAGCGGAGCTACTCGGACTCGAAAAGCTCTCATGGTTCGATGTCGACGCGCCACTGCCTTCAACGAGTGGAGCCGCTTCGTCACTGAGCTACGACGATGCCTGCGATCTCGTGCTCAAGTCCTTCGGTGAGTTCAGTCCCGAACTGGGCGACTTCGCAAAGCTCGCGATCGACAACAAATGGATCGAGGTCGAGAACCGCGCGGGCAAGCGGCAGGGCGGGTTCTGCACCGACATCCCGACGCGTAAGCAGTCGCGGATCTTCATGACCTTCACCAACACGGTCGACAGCATGTCGACGCTGGCGCATGAACTCGGGCATGCCTATCACACATGGGTCATGCGCGATGAGCCCGGCTTGCTGCGCGACTATCCGATGAACCTCGCCGAAACCGCGTCGACGTTTGCGGAAGCGGTGCTGGGCGAGAATCGACTCGCCGCCTGTCAGACGCGCGCCGAGAAGCTTGATCTGCTCGACAAGATGTTGGGCGATGCCGTCGCGTTTCTGATGAATATCCATTGTCGGTTCGTGTTCGAGGACCGCTTCCATCAAGAGCGAGCGTCGGGAGAAGTCGGGACCGAGCGGCTCAAGCAGTTGATGATCGACGCGCAGAAAGAGGCGTACTTGAACTCGCTCGCTGACGACGGATGGAACGAGCTGTTTTGGGTTTCGAAGCTGCATTTCTACATCACCGGTTGGCCCTTCTATAATTTTCCTTACACCTTCGGCTACTTGCTCTCGCTCGGGACTTACGCGCTGGCGAAAGACTCTGCGGACTTCCCGGACCGCTTGCGACGCTTCCTGATCGCAACCGGCAATCAAGACGCCGAAGCCGCCGTGCAAAGTTCATTTGGCTACGACCTGCGCCAACCCGACTTCTGGCACAAGAGCCTCGACATCGTCGAACAACGCGTAAAGCAGTTCTTAGAGCTCGCAAAGTAAAACGGCATCACGGCGTGAGCAGCTCGCCGCCGGAACTGAAACGCCGATTATCCCTCGCGCGTTGCGGCGCCTGTCATGGCCGCAGCGCGACTAATCAGTGCGTTCGTTAATGCAATCGCACCTTGCGCTTTCATGTAGCACAAGAGTGGTAAATCAGCCCAGCCGCCTCAATTAAGCGGCTCTGACCAAAGCCCGTATCAAATCCTACTGGCTTCGTTGTCTCCTCAGTCGGACCTATTAGCAAATAGGTCAATTCTCACATTTGCTACCAACTTTCGCTCAAGCCGCTTCTCGCCGCCGGGCCGTCAATTTGGGCGGTTTATGCCGGACATGGCGATCCAGTAAGCGGCGTCGAGACTTCCTCGTATTTCGATGAGGCATATTCCCAGCTTGTATCAAGCGGGAACTCTCGGATGACGACCAATGATGCGAAGAGTTTGCGCTGTAAGCAGATTCTACCGACAGAGGACTGTTCCGACCGGTCGATGATTCACCGGTCGATCAGCGTCTAACGGCATCACTCTGGAGAGTGAGCACCGGGCAATGAGTGCCTGTGTGGGACAAGAGACCTTGATTACCGCAGGAGGCGGCCTCTTGGGACCAAATTGGATTGCGAGGAGTCGTCCGATGAAACCGGCACCATGGATTGCGGTCCTGGCGGCCTTCCTGATTGCAGCACTGGGCCAATCAGCGTTCGCCAGCAGCTATTGCGGAGCAGGAAGCTACTCTTGCTGCCCAACACCCGCGTGCTCACCCAGTGGGGATTTTTGTTCGGCACGATCGTGCTGCACCACTCAATATAAGATGGTGCAAGACGTTGTGTACGACAAATGCACGGTCACGAAGTATCGCACGACCTATGATACGGTCTGCGAGCAAGTGCCCATTCAATGCACACGCAATGTTTGTGAAACTCGCTTCCGCGACGAAGCTTACGAAACTTGCAAGCCGGTCTATCAGACTTGCTACAAGGACGTTTGCCATACCGTCTGCAAGCCGGTCCAAAAGACTGCTTGGCGCTGCGAGCAATACACCGTGCAAGTGCCGTACACTCAAACGTGCTATCGCGATGAGTGCTACACGGTCTGCAAGCCGGTGTATCAAACTTGCTACCGCGACGAGTGCTACACCGTTTGCAAGCCGGTTTATCAAACCTGCTACCGCGACGAGTGCTACACGACTTACAAGACTTGCAACGAGACGCATTATCGCGATGTGTGCTACACGGTCTGCAAGCCGGTCGTCGAGTGCCAGCAAGTTGATGTGTGCGGCGGCGAGTGGAAAACAGTCGTGCAACAAGGCCCAGCTTCAAGCTGCAATCGTTGCGTGCAAACTCCCGGTCGCTGGGAGTGGGACTGCAATCGTTGCACTCAGGTGTATCGCCCCGGCTGCACTCGCAACGAGCAAGTGCATTGCCCCGGTCCGATCTCCTGCAAGCAAGTTTGGGTGCCTCGCAACGAGAGGAAGACGGTGATGACGACGCGAATGGTCCAAGAAGTGAAGACCTGCCGCGTGCCGTATCAAGTCTGCAAGCAAGTGCCGGTCACTCAGACTCGCCGCGTGCCTTATACGACATGCAGCGTTGTGAAAGAGTGCCGCACGAAGAAGGTGCCTTACACAACTTGCTCGATGAAGCAGGAAGTTCGCAACCGCCGAATTCCCTACACCATCTGCCAGACTCGCTGCGAAGTTCGTACTCGACAAGTGCCGTACACGGTTTGCTCGATGGAGCCGCATCAAGTCATGTGCAAAGTGCCTTATACCACCTGCACCATGATCAAAGAGTGCCATACTCGCAAAGTGCCTTACACCGTGACGCGACAAGTTTGTGAGACGAAATATGTCACACAGAGTCGCTGCGTTCCGCGTCAGGTTCCTTACTGCGAAACGGTCTGCGTACCGCGTTGCGTGACTCGTTGCGTGCCAGTTCAAACCTGCTGCCCGCAACCGACCTGCGGCCCGACACCGGGTTGCACAAGCTGCGGTTCGTAAGCGGCAAGTTACTACTGCCAACTTCGTCCTTGTCCGCAGTCGATCGGCTTCACTCCGTGAAGGCGATTGGCTGCGGACAAGTTCGTTGATAGTTCGCGCCATCGGCGAATCGACCGCGACTCCTCTGAGGAAGCCGCAGTCGTAGCATGGACGGCTACGTCCGTGCTTCCCGCTGATTGCAACTCCGTGCGGGTCGCTCTCGGACGTCGGCGTCCGAGCTACAGCGACCCGGATCATCGACAGCAAATCGTCGATGCTGCTCGATCTCTCGGAGTCGATCGGCCTTTGATGCTTCTCGCGCACCGACTGTTGACGGCGTTCTCACACCTTGTTTGAGAACCTCATCCCGCTGAGGCTCGGGATGGAATCCCAAGCTACTTGTCCGAATGAGTTCCCGAAGAGGCGACATGACCAATCGGCCTCAAGCGGATCACGACTGCGGGCGGGATGTCCGGCCGCTTCGGCCATGAGAACACGTTCTTCCCTTTTTGCTGCCACGGAAACGAAGGCTCTTCGAAGCCGTCGACGACGAAGCCCGTCTTGAAGGCCGTCTGCAGCAGCGTCTGAAACGTGCGGTGCATCAGGTAGTGAGGCTCGGGTTGATGCAGCAAGCCGCGCGTGTAGCTCCAACCTTCGGACTTGTAGCGTGTCACTTTTACTCCATAGACGTGCTCCAAGCGTCCGTCGTGCTCTTCAAGTTCCGCTGTCATCACCGGACTGTTCGAGTTGAAGCACGGATGCGGCAGCGAGAAGACAAAGCGTCCTCCCGGCTTCAGCGCTCGATGTAACGCTCGAAACAACGGTTCGAGCGGGTCGAAATCCATGAGCGCCATCGAGCACACCGCTGCGTCGAAGCAACTCGTTCCGAGCGCAGCAAGCCCCGTCTCGCTCGTCGCATCTTGCACGAAGTAGTTGATGCTCAAGCCAACTCGGTTTGTGCGTTCGATGGCTCGTTCGATGAAGTGCGACGCTCCGTCGAAACCCGTCACGATGGCACCAGCAGCGGCCATGCGGCGCGAGTAATTTCCATTACCGCACGCGATGTCGAGCACCGTCTCTCCCGCCTTCAATGCGAGTAACTCGTCGGTCGCGGGCATGATCAGCGACTGCTGAAACTGATTGCCGTCGTCGCCAACAAAGTCGTCCCAGTACGGAGCGATCCGCTCCCAAATGCCGAGGTAATCGGGTTGCATGATGTCCTTCGGAAACCTCGCTCTATTCTTTGTCGCCTTTCGCTCGGCGAAAGGTCGGTGAGTCAGGACGGCGTCCTGAGGAGTACATCCGTTTTTGGGTACGACGGACTTGAAGTCCGTCGCTTCTCACTACGTTCGACGGACCACAAGTCCGTCGTACCACTGTTCCTCACCCATTGTGCCGGCTCGCCCGATGGCGATCGTCTTGTCGACAGCGTCCTTTCGCAGTGCGAAAGGAGACACTCATCCGGCTTTACGCCGGCGTCGTGCTTCATTGGCTTGCTGAGCAGCTTCAGGCGCCGTCTTCCAACGTCGATGCACCCAGAAGTACTGCTCGGGGCATCGTCGAACCGCTCGCTCTAACGCGGCGCTGTAACGCTGAGTGATCTCGAAGATGGGATCATCCGAAGTTGCCTCGCGCGGATCGATGACGTCTTCGCAACCGAGATCGAACTTGACCCACTTCTGACCGGGCTCGTCGGGGAGTCTTGTCGCGTATCCAACGAGCAACAGCGCATCGTGTTGCAGAGCCAGAATTGCGATCGACTTAAACGTCGAAGCCGGTCGCCCGAAGAAGTCGACGAAGATGCCTCGTCGCCCAGCGTCTTGATCACCCAAAAGCGCGAGGTGCTTGCCGGTTTCGAGTCGCTGCACCATCTCAGGACCGCCGCCAGCTTTGTCGATCATCACATGCCCCGTCGACTCGCGGAACCGCCGGAACCAAGCATCGAGGTACGGGTTATCGAGCGTGCGAGCGACAACTCCCATCGGAAAGCCGAACGTCCCGAACGTCGCGAGCGATGCTTCCCAGTTGCCAAAGTGCCCGCTGACCATGATCACGGGCCGACCGGAACAGAGAGCCGTCAGCGCCATTTTGAGGTTCGTAAATTGAGTGATCTCTTGAACGTTCTCGCACGACGCATAGCACGGGAACTGCACCATCTCGCAGACAAGCCGAGCAAGATGCTGCCACATGCGGAAGATGATGCGATCGACTTCGGCATCACTCAGGCCACTGCCGAGCGACTGGCGAATGTTGTCAGCAGCGACGTCGTACCTCGTCAGCTTGCGAGGCAGCACTCGGCAAAACAGCGTCGCGAATCCATAGGCCGCGGCTCGCTGAGCCCAAACGGGCAAGCACCACATCACCGCGACGATCATTCGAAAGGCGGCATACTCTCCGAGCCACCGCAACTTCTGCCAATTCATGAACTCATCCTTGAGTTGCGAAGGAGATCACAAAGTTGAGATCTCCCTGTCATATCTATTGCACCCGGCTACTTTTGCTGCCAGCGGCGACTCTCTTCGTTCGACAGCGCACCTTCGCGTTTCCGTAGCCGAGATCGTCAGATCTCGGACGCTTGAAATGCCTGAAATCTCACGATTTCAGCTACATGGTGCGCTGTAGAATTAGTTGTCGCTTGAGCGTGTTGTCTGCTCGGACTGCGCCTTCTTCAGCAATTCATTCAACACATTTGGGGGGAGAGAACCTGCGAGGTCCTCTGCCGAGAGGCCGAGCACTCGTTGTTCTGCCGACAAGCCGCGTAAGCGCTGCTCGACCGAGAGTCCTCGTAGGCGGTCCTCCGGCGCAATTTCATCGAGCACATCTTGGTAGAAGTCATTCATCGTGTAGGGCATGTTGGAACTCCCGAAGCCATACCTCGCAAAAATCGCTCGCAGTACCGCACTCACATGAGCGTGAGTCTGTTCGAATCGCTCTCTCGCAAACTTCATGGCAGCTTCGCGACAGCTAATCGCGTTGAGCACCAGATTCTGGTCTGACAGCGGAATCTCACTCAAAACGATCAATCGAATCGAGATGACCTTCAAATCGATCTGATAGATCCCCGCACTGACTGGCTGCAGGGGCACTTGTCCGGCGAGCTTCTCGGGGAAACGCGTTGCCACAGCGAAGAGTTGAAACTCGGTCTCGGCAGGCATCGGCTCGTTCGGCTTATTGACCTGCTTTCGATAGTTGACGTAGTGCCCAATCAACTCCTGAATCGACCATGCATCGAGCGACTCGTGCATCGACTTGTAGGTCAGCAAGTTGTGAGTCGCGAGAGGCTCGAAACCATCGGGCAACTCGCGGCCGATCGGACCTGCTCGACGGCGCACGATCACGATGTCGAGAAACTGCTGCCGAACCGCCAGATCCATTTCGAGGACCACTTCGAGCGGCGTATCAGCCAGCAGTTCGGTCATTGCGAGTCCGAAGAGTCGATGCCATGAGATCATGTTAGCCCTCCTGGAGTGCTCCGGCTTGACGGAGCCCTCCGACTCAGCGGCAAGTTGCTCTCAACAAGAGTGGGACAGCGCCGCCAGCAAAGAATCAGCAGTTGTTCCTTCAAAGAAGTCTTGTTCGAACGAGTCGCCGATCAGTTTTTGACTATGCCTGCGATCTGGCCGTCAAGAAGTAAGGCGGCCAAGCGACAAGAGTCGGAGGGCTCCGTCGAGCCGGAGCACTCCAGGGAATAAAAATTACTTCTTCGGATAGACCGGATCGCTCTTCATCGGCAATTGCACTGGCTTGCCGGTCCATGCGGATTTGTAGATCGCCAAGATGATCTCAACGCTCTTGCGACCGTCGACGCCGTCCACTTTCGGACGACCATTGGTCTCGATCGCTTTGATGAAATCCTTGAGCTGCTCGCGATGCCCGACGTGACTGATCGCTTTCGGGTCCGTCGCTCCGCCTGAGTTCGCGAGTGCGTCCGGTGCCGGCTTCCAAAGTTTCTCACGCACGCCTTTGTCCTTTGCTGACTTCGCGGCGAAGTCCCACAAATCGACGTATTGATCCTCGACGCGAGCGGACCCTTTCGAGCCGTGAATTTCGATCCTCTTCAGCAAACCGGGAAACGCGCTCGTCGTCGCTTCGATCGTGCCGAGTGCTCCGTTCGCGAACTTGAGGATCGCGACTCCGGTGTCTTCGACCTCAATGCGTTCATGCGCGAGCGTGCCGGTGAAGGCCGAGACTTCGACCACTTCACCCATCAGCCAATACATGAGGTCGACGTTGTGAATGCCTTGATTCATGTAGGCCCCGCCGCCATCGAGCTTAAACGTCCCGCGCCAGCCGCCTTGATCGTAGTACTTCTGATCGCGCCACCATTTGATCGAGGTGCTCGCCATCGTGAGCGTGCCGAAGCGACCGTCTTGAATGGCGTCTCGCAGAGCGATGTTCGCCGGAGCAAACCGTGACGGGAAAATGGCACACAGGCGGACGTTGTTTTGCTGGCACGCGTTGATGATCGCGTCGCAACGCTTGAGCGTGACCTCAAGTGGCTTCTCAACAACGACGTGCTTTCCGGCCTTCGCGACTTGCACTGCCGGCTCCATATGAGCACCGCTCGGCGTGCAGATCGTCACGACATGAATGTCGGGATTGGCGAGCATCTCTTCGAGTGTGTCATACGCCTTACATCCCACTTCCTCAGCGTACCTCGGTGCTGCTCCCGCAAAGCTGTCGTAGCACCCGACAATCTTCGCGCCCTTGATGTCTGCAATCGCCTTCGCATGAAAGCGCGAGATCATTCCGCAGCCGATAATGCCAAATCCGATTTTCATGATGCTCTCCGTAACTTGAGGATGATGGTTCTGCGATAAGAGCTGAATCACTCGTTCCCAAGCTCTGCTTGGGAACGCACTGCCGGCAAGCTCTGCTTGCCGTCCGGTTCTATTCGTTCTTGAGTAGCTGCCGTTCGCATCGGACAAGAACCTGACGGGAAGCAAGAGCTTCGCGATTTCGCGTTCCCAAGCAGAGCTTGGGAACGAGTAGGTCACACGCCCCGAGCCGACAGCGATTGCCTACTTCAACCGACAGTACTTTTTCTTACCGACCCACAACATTTGGCCGGCTTCAATTTTGATGCGTTGATCGTGAGCGGCGATGCGCTCTTTGCTCTCTCCGAGATACGCGCCGCCTTGAGCGATTGAACGACGCGCTTCACCACTCGACGCGACGAGTCCTGCGGCGACCAACAAGCGAGCTGCTTGTATGCAGCCGTCGGCTTCGATCAGCGACGCGTCGATCGCGACTTCAGGAATGTCGGTCGGCAGAGCGTCGCCGCCGATTTCGTTTTGCCAACGTTGAGCGGCCTCAACCGCTGCGGCGTCACTGTGATATTCGCCGATGACCGCTCGCGCGAGTGCGACCTTTGCGTCCTTCGGATGTCCGGTCAGCAACGTCTCGACATCGTTGAGCGGAATCTTTGTGAGTAACTCAAAATACATCCGCATGCAGGCATCGGGGATCTGCATGAACTTCTTCATCATGTCGTAAGGCGACTCGCTGATGCCGATGTAGTTGCCGAGGCTCTTGCCCATCCGCCGCTCGCCATCGAGCCCGACCAAAATCGGCGACATGACACCAATCTGCTGAGGCAGCCCGGCATCGCGCTGAAGTTCGCGGGCCAACATGAACGAGTAAAGCTGCTCGGTCCCGCCGAGTTCGATGTCGGCCTTAATCACGACCGAGTCCCATGCTTGCATGATTGGGTACATGCACTCGTGCATGAAGATGGGCTTCTCTTCTTTGAAGCGCTTTGCGAAGTCGTCGCGGGTCAGCAACTGGGCGACGGTCACTTTGCCGCAGAGTTGCAGGATGTCCGAGAACGACATCTTCCCAAACCAATCACCATTGCGATGCACTTCAGCTCTTGAGAGGTCGATGACTTTGCCGACCTGCTGCAAGTAGTCGCGCGCGTTCGCTTCGACTTGCTCCATCGTCAGCTTCTTTTCGCGAGCCTTATCGCGACCGCTCGGATCACCGACGAGCGCGGTGTAGTTGCCGATGATGATGACAGCTTGATGCCCGAGTTCTTGAAACTGCCGCATCTTCTGCATCGGCACCGTATGCCCGAGATGCACGTCGATGCCGGTCGGATCGATGCCGTACTTGATGCGGAGCGGGTTGCCCGTCGAGCGGCTCCATTCGAGCTTCTGAGCGAGTTCTTCCTCGGGGACGATCTTTTCAATGCCGCGACGAATGACGGCTAGCTGCTCAGCAACAGGAAGAAACTGCATGTCTCAAAGGCCATAAGTGAGAGAAACGATGAACCGGTTCAAAGGGGGCGGGAACTTAGTAGAGCCCTCTGCCCCATCAAAGGGCGCGACGCGAGCTTGTCGTAAGTCGTAGCATGGGCTTCTAGCCCGTGCTGTGTTGCAACCGTCAAACAAGCGGGAACAACCGAAGAAGACGCACGGACTGGAAGTCCATGCTATTGGGCCGCGCATCCGGATGATGGAATTCAAATGACATCGCTCCTGACCGGCGCGGAGAGAGCTATGAGTTCTGTATAAGCGAGAAACCGGATGCTGAAGCAGCTTTGCTGATTCCTTCCGAGTGTCCGCCGTCATTCGTCGGCTCGATCTGCAGATCCTCTTACTCCGCCGAGAAAGCTCGTTCTTCGATGTCCGACCCACTTCAGTTTGTCGCGACGACGTCCTTTGGCCTTGAAGCAGTTGTCGGTCGCGAATTGCAGGCTCTCGGCTATCCCGATCAGCACAACATCGACGGGCACGTCTTCTTTAAAGGGCCGCTCGACGCGATCTGCCGAACCAATTTGTGGCTAAGATCTGCCGAGCGAGTCGGGCTCGTCTTCGGTCAATTTCCCGCGCGAGACTTCGGCGAGTTGTTTGACCGCACGTTTGCGCTGCCATGGGAGCAATGGATTCCGAACGACGGTCAGTTCCCCGTCACCTGCCGGTCGGTGAAATCCTTATTACATTCGACTCCCGACTGTCAGCGGATCGTGAAGAAGGCGATCGTCGAGCGACTCAAACGCGCCTATTCACTCGGATGGCTGCCGGAAACGGGACCGCTGTATCCGATCGAGATCTCGCTCTTAAAGAACGAAGCAACGTTGACGATCGACACGAGCGATGTCGGGTTGCACAAACGCGGCTATCGCAAGCTGACGGCGACGGCACCGATTCGTGAAACGCTCGCTGCGGCACTCGTGCAATTGAGTGTTTGGCGCCCCGAGCGACCGTTCGTCGATCCCTGCTGCGGCAGCGGCACCATTGCCATTGAAGCTGCACTCATCGCGAAGAATGTCGCTCCCGGTTTGCGACGTGAGTTCGCTGCGAGCTACTGGCCGCAACTCAGCCGCACTCTGTGGCGCGAGGCGCGCGATGAAGCGCAATCGCTCATGCGTCGAGCACCGAGCGAGCCGCTACTCGCTTCTGACATTGACGATGAAGTGCTGAGCCTTGCGCGGTTTCACGTGCGACAAGCGGGAGTTGAGGACTGCGTCCGCATCAGCAAAGGACGTTGCGAAGACTTCCGATCGACAGCGAATTACGGCTGCTGGGTGAGCAACCCGCCATACGGCGAACGCAGCGGAGAAATTGGCGATGTTGATCGGCTCTATCGCGACATTGGCCGCGTGTGGGAATTGTTACCCGATTGGTCGTTCTTTTTGCTGACGACTCACGGCGGTTTTGAGCGGCTCATCAATCGTCACGCGACCCGGCGCCGCAAGATCTATAACGGCAAGCTGCCTTGCACCTACTACCAGTTTCTGGGCCCGCGACCGCCTCATTTGGATGCTGACTCCGCGACGCCGAACGAAGTGCCCTAAGACGCATTTGCTGATGCTTGAACGAGAGCCCGAAGAATGCATCTTCGACCCGCCCGTCATAGACTGCCTCACCGCTAACTCTGCCCGCCTTATCGCTGACATGAATGGCATCCATGACTACCGCTACTCAACCCGCTCGTCGCACTCTCCGTTTTGCCGTCCTGACTGACATCCTCAACGATCTCGATCGCCTCATCGCCGGCCCGTATGTCACTGTCGGCAAGTGGTCCGCCGGTCAAATCTTCGAGCATCTTGCTCGGACGATTGATGGCTGCTTCGACGGTTTCCACTTCACCGCTCCATGGTGGCTGCGAGTCTTCATCGCTCCCTTCATCAAGAACTCGATGTTCACAGCACCGATGAAGGCGGGCTTCAAACTGCCGGACCGAGCTAAGGATCTCATGCCGCCGGACGAAGTTGATGCTGAAGAGGGCTTAGAGCATCTCCGTCGTTCGATCGGACGCTTCAGCTCGGAACTGCCGCGACATCCCAGTCCTGTGTTCGGGGAACTGACTCGCGAAGAGTGGGTCGCAATGACGTTGCGTCACTGCGAACTGCATCTGAGCTTCATCGTGCCGGAAGGGCGATAGGTCCGCATGACGACGGACCAATTCAAATCGCGCTGTCGAAAACTCGTCGACACACTGTTTGAGACTGTCGACGAGATTCCGACTTATGAACACGACTCGGTTTCGTCAGCGTTTCACACACATCGGACGACAACTCTTCAACGATCGCTCAACGGCCCTTTGACAAGTTCTCGACACCAGTCTGAGTCGTTTGTTTGGCCTTAATTACTGGCCTATTCTTCGCTTTCGAGCCCGGTTCAAGAACAAGTAACAGCAGCACCTCGCGCCCAAATACTGCTACTGTTTTTTAGATTTCTTACTCTAGTTTCACGGACGACGACTTCATGTTGCTCAAGTGCCATCGCCCCACTTTGACTGCCGCGTTGCTGACCGTGAGTGGTGTAGTGCCATCACGAACTCCCAAAGAGGTTCTCAAGAACATCAAGCTGATGGTGATTGGCGGCAAGACGGTGCTCATTGGCACTGACCAAGAAATTGGCATCCGGCAAGACGTCGCGAATGTTGAAACCGAATCAACCGGAGAAGTCTTGCTGCCTGCCGCTCGCGTCGTATCGATCCTGCGTGAGCTTCCGGATGAGCACATCGAACTGCATGCGACCGAACGCTCGATTGTGCTCAAGGGCGCGCACAGCGAATTCAATCTCTCGACCGAAGATCCCACTGAGTTCCCGCCGGTAGCTGCGTTCGAAGAGTCGGCTTACTTCACGGTCGCTGCGAAGACCTTCAAAGACATGATCCGACGCACGATCTTCGCGACAGACACAGAGAGTGCTCGCTATGCACTCGGCGGCATCTTGGTCGAACTAGCTGGCGACAAGATGACGCTCGCCGCAACCGATAGCCGACGATTGGCCGTGATGAGCGGTGCCTGTCAGGCGATTGGCGACGCGACTGTTGAGAATGCGATGCCGGTCGTGCCTTCAAAGGCGATGGGGTTGATCGAACGTTCGTTGCCGGACAACGACGACTCAGCACTGATCTCGATTCATACCAATCATGTGCTCGTCAAATGCGGCGGCACGACGATCTACAGTCGACTCGTTGAAGGTCGCTTCCCGCGTTATGCGGACGTGATTCCCAACAGCTTCACATCAGCCGTCGATCTCGTTGTGGGGCCCTTCTATCAAGCGGTGAGGCAATCGCAGATCGTCACGACGGAAGAGAGTCGCGGCGTCGACTTCATCTTCGAAAACGGCACGTTGAAGCTCAGCAGTCGCGCTGCTGACATCGGCCAGTCACGTATCGAGCTGCCGATCTCGTATGACGGAGTTCCGTTGTCGATCACCTTCGCGCCGGTGCCGTCGCCGCTGAAGAGCACCCAA
>CAZNMS010000026.1:0-38025 GCA_964573505.1 uncultured Planctomycetaceae bacterium
GCGTCAGTGGAAGCGACGACTGGTGAGCTAACGACGCAACCCGCAAACCTCGTTCGTCTCGCTCTCCACTGACCCTGCGTCAGTGGGAGCAACGACTGGTGAGCTAACGGACTAGAAATCAGAACTCTTGCGAAACCACCGAAGTTCGTCGTTCGCTGAAGAAGCGGGGTTACTCGAACGATCCTTAGCCGACCAGTCGCAGCTTCCACCGACACGGGGTCGGTGGAGAGCGATAGACGCCGCGCTGATTGGCGTTGCTAGCCGACCAGTCGCGGCTCCCACTGACGCGGGGTCAGTGGAGAGCAAGCCTCAGCAATCCGATCGGGTGAGCAAGCAGGCCGCGAGCGCGGCTCAGTGTCGAGCACCTCGGTTCTCATGCTTCGCCCGATCCGTTCTCATCTGCCCCGCGCTGATCCGGCGACGGATCGCAACCTCGCATGAAGACCGAGCCCATTTAGGAGCCACTCACAACATGTTGCCGACATCGACTCGTCGCGAGTTTCTGCAAGCTGCAGCAACCGCCGCTGCTTTGCCTTTGCTTGAGAATTGCCCGCTGCTCGCAGCCGATGACTCGGTGCCTCAGTCTGTTCGCGAACTTTGGGCCGACTTCGATCCACGCAAGGATCCGATCGAGACCGAAGTCATTCGCGAGTGGAAAGAGAATGGCGGCGTCTTTCGGCTCGTGCGGTTCTTGATCGGAACATTCAAAGGCAAGCCCGCGCGAATGGCGGCGATCTACGGCTTCCCCGAAGGAGCGACTGAGAAGCTGCCGGCGGTCATGCACATTCACGGCGGCGGACAGCGCGCCTTTCTTGCGGAAGTGAAGTTTCTCGTCGCTCGCGGCTATGCCGGGTTGTCGGTCAACTGGGGCGGAAGCGGTAATGGCATGCCGCCGTTTAACTCGCCCGAAGGCGCGCGGCCCGAAGATCCCAATACCGATTGGGGAGCGGTCGATCCGTCGCAACTCAATGTGCCCGGCTATAGCTCGATCGAGCCCGGACCGAAGCAAGTCTTCGAAGATCGCGAGCATCCGAAGAACTGCAATTGGTACTTGCTGACGCTCGGCTGTCGTCGCGGGCTGACGTTCTTAGAGCAGCAGAAAGAAGTCGATCCGCAACGGCTCGGCGTTCACGGCTATTCGATGGGCGGCAATCTCACGATGTACGTTGCCGGCACGGATGACCGAGTAAAGGCCGCTGTTCCCGGAGTGGGCGGGCAAGGCTGGCGCTGGCAGCCTCATGAGTTTCTCGGCGGAGTGACGCAGCAAGACCGCATCAAAGGCAACGTCGATCTCTTTCGACACACGCTGAGCTTTGAAAGCTATGCCCCGCTCATTCGCTGCCCGGTCCTGCATCGCAGCGGCACGAACGACTTTCACGGATGGATGGACGACGTCTATCGCACCAATGCGCTGATCCCGAATCAGCCGCAGCGCTTTTGTTGGACGCCGCATTTGAATCATCGGCTGTCTGAGGAAGTCGCAGTCGGACTGCCTTTGTGGCTCGATCAGTTTCTTAAAGGCGGCCCCGCGTTGCCGGAGACTCCGTCGAGCGAACTCGTGCTGACGAGCAGCGATCGCGTGCCCGAGTTGATCGTCAAGCCGCAGCGATCATGGCCCGTCGCTCGGTGTGAGATTTACTACAGCGTTGATCCCGACCCGCGTGCTCGGTTCTGGCGCAGTGCTGACGTTGTGAGCGACGGCGATTCATTCCGCAGCAAGTTGCCGCTGCATGTACTCGATCTTCCACTCTTCGCCTTTGCCAATGTGTATTACGAGTTACCTCAGCCCGTCTCGATGGCCGCACTGCCGGGACATCGAGACGCCGTTCGGCAGCTTTGCTTGAGCAGCCTGCTGCACTCGGTCACTCCGCAGAAACTGCGCGAGGCACAGATTGCGACGACGGCTGTTCGAACTCCGCTGATCGACGACTTCGCGCACGGCCTGCGCGATTGGTTTCAGCTCAACGCGGGGCATCCGAGTCTCGTTCAATCATGGACTCGCAAGCTGACCGATCCGCTTTGGCGCGGTGCAGAAGGAGCCCGTTTGAAGGTCTCGTTGAAGCTGCCGCAAACGAACCGCGTCAGCTTCGTCGTGCAGGAGAACGAATGGCGCAGCTATCGCGGACAGCGCAAGACCTTTGTTTGTGAGCGTGAGATTGCCGGGTCCGAAGACGATCAGTCAGTGACGCTCAGCGCTGACGAGTTCCGCTCGGTCAGTGGCAATGACGAGCGACTCAAATCATGGAGTGAGGTCGATCAATTCGGAGTCTGCGCGCACTTCGCCGAGCGAGTGCGAGGCACTGCCGCGCCGGCTGCAACCGCTCCGCAATGGAAAGGTCCGGCACTGACGCTGCGCCGGCTTGAATGGAGCTGAGTCATTGCAAAGGAACACATCCGGTCTTCGGTACGACGGACTACAAGTCCGTCGTACATCTCGTCGGGTTGAGGCTGAAGTCGACGATCAGCGGCAGGTGATCGGAGGCCGCGTGACTCAGCGGCGTGCGGACGGCTTTTGCTTCTTGCACCGTCACTCCGCGCACGAAGGCTTTGTCGAGCGCTCCCAGTGGCAGCCATGCGGGGAACGTGCGGAACCGCGAGATCGGATGCGTGACGTGCTCGAAGCCGTGCTCGGCAAAGGCGCCTCGACGAAGCGAGTTGCGCCAGTCATTGGTGTCACCGATCACCAGTGCGGGCAATGCCGAGTGCTCTTGAAAGAGATGATGAGTCAGCAGCTTTCGCGCCTGCCATCCGCGTTCGAACTCGGCCAGTCCTAAGTGCCAATTGACGAGCAGCATTGGTCCTTCAGGAGTGTCGATCCGCACGAACTGGGCCCCGCGCGGCTTCTTCAGCCACATGCGCAACGAGATCGAGTGCCGCTCGACGATCGGATAGCGCGACAAAATCAGGTTGCCGTAACCGCCGCTCGTGAGCTTCACATTCAACTGATAGAAGGACTCAGAGACGCCGAGCAGTTCTGCAAGCACCTTCGGTTGATCGTCAAACCGCGACCGACCGACGTTGCGATCGACTTCTTGCAGGCACACAAAGTCTGCGTTCTGAGTGGCGATGACTTCCGCAATGCGTTCGATGCGATAACGACGATCGCGTCCGCCAATGCCTTTGTGAATGTTGTAAGTCAGCACCCGCATCACTCGGTTCCTCAATGAAACGATGCCCGTCACGGCTTCGATCGTGATCGTGAAACATCGCGACTCAGACTCAACGCCCGAATTGGGATCGTCCTCTCAGCGGACTTCATCACCGCTGCTCGGGAGTAGTTTTCGTTACTTCTTCGAACTCGGAAACGCCGGCTCGGCAAACGAGAAGCCGAAGCCAATCGGCGTCGGTTCGACCGGCGGTAAGTCTTTGCCGGAGAGTCGCACGACGGCCCATTCAATGCCTTTCGCCGTATCCGTAGCGACGGTGCCGCCGAGCTTCTTTTCGATCGTCGTCATGTGAGCCGGCGCGTCCATACGGGCTAACGAGATCGCGGCGGCGGCGCGCACGCGCGGTAGTTCGGGGTTGATCGGACTTGCGTCGAGCAGGCGTTCGATGAGCTTTGCCGCCAATGCTTCATCGAAGTGGGCCTTGTTCCATTTGCCGAGCGACCAAACTGCGGAACTGCGAGTCATCTCGCCCGCCGTGCCTTTCGGAATGCAGCGTCTCAGCAGCTCGTCAGCCGCGCGGTAATTCATCAGCCCGAAGGCTTCGCAAAGCTGACCAACTTGCGGATCAGCGCCGTCCCGAAACGAGTAGTTCTCCCAATTGCTGACGATCTCTTGAGCGTGTGCCAACATCGGGGCGAGCGTCTCTTCGACGGCCAACTTGCGCAGGCTCCATGCGGAACTGATCATGACTTCGGGCCGAGTCGACTTCAGTAACTCCACTAAACGCGGCGCGGCGGGCTCATGATCGAGCGTCCCTAACAGCAACGCTGCTTGCTCGTGTCCGCGCCAGCTTTCTCCGGCAAGTTGCTGCATCGCGGTTGTGCGGACGACGGCTGCGAGTTCGGGCTTCTTCGCCTGTTCGAACAACGCATCGCGCACATCGCCGCGCAGGTTCGGATTGACGTCATCGAGCAGCACGCCAATCCATTCAATGCGCTCGACCGTCGGACGCAGGTTGCAGGCACTAAACGCAGCGCGGCGAATCTGCGCGTCGTCATGTCGGAGCGCCGCTTGCACGAACGGCAGCAGCAACTCGGGATCGATCTCAACGAGTCGTCGCATCGCCGCTGCGGCAACGGCGGCTTCACGATCGCTCGCCATTGCGATCAGTCGCGAGCGCGTCGTCTCGCTCTGATGCCGTTGCAGCAACCGAACGGCGCAGAGTCGCCGCGTGATCGAGTCCGCTGTCGGCTGAGGCTCGCGCATCAGTTTCTCTGCGTCGGCTTCGAGCCCTTCCGAAAGGATCTGACCTAACGCCTGAGCGGCATCCAGTCGCAAGTCGTGCGGACGAAGTTGGTCATGTAATAATTCGCGCAGCCTCGCAGCGACGGCGGCATCGCGGACTCGGCCTAAGCAACGGATCGCCAACAGCAGATCGCGGTGCCGCACATCGCGAGCGGTGAGACGCGCGGTCCACTGCTCACGTGCCGGAGCGAAGTTCCAATCCGCGAGTGCCGGTTCGACCAATTGCCGCAGATCGCTTCCTGTCCGTTGAGCGGTCTCAAGCAGCGCCGGTGCTGCTTCCTTTGCCTGCAAAGCGATCAGCGTGCGAGCGACCGCGAATCGCACGGACGGCGATGAGTTCGGCGCCGTCAGCACCTTCGTCAGCGGCGCGATGAACTCTTCCAATCCCGGCACGTCAAAGCCGCGAGCACGCTCAATCGCCCCCGCCGTTCGACGCAGCATGTCTTGCTCAGACGGCTGCTCTAAGAACTCGCGCCAGACCTTGAAGTAAGCCGGCGAGATCACGCGCTTCGTTCCGGGATCGACGACTAACGGATCTGAATCCATTGCAAAGTCGACTTTGATCGGAGTCTGAGCCGAGCAAGTGGCCGCTCCCCAAAAGACACAACAAAGCAACAACGCGCGGATCGTCATGATGTCCTTACTTCGTGACTGAAAGCTGTCTTCATAGCCGTAGCATGGACTTCCAGTCCGTGCTCTTTGGCTCGGCTCCTCGATCCCGAAGATCGAGAGTTCTGCGTCAGGTTCTTGCGGAGCGTCGCAATGGTGTAGGGCAGCCTCTCCGAGGCTGCCTCTTCCGCAAGACGCGATCTCCCGACGACGCCAGATTGAGTGAGTGTTTATGTGCCGTGCCAATGCAAGGCTTTGAGCAGAGTCGATTGTGTTGTTCGACCCGGCGATTCACGCCCGACCTCGCCGCGCAGAAGGATCAGCCCCGGAGATGCTGATCTACGGGTCGGAGGCAGAGTCTCGCTAGCCGCCTGAGCTCGATCGAAAACGCAAAGACGGCACGGGATGGAATCCCATGCTACGACGAATCATCGCGTTTCAGCCGGACTCCGCGGCCGAGCCACAAGTAGCGCAGTTCGTCGTGCGTCCAATACTCAAGCTCTTCTGCCGCCGGATCAGCGACGATCAATTGGCTGTTCGGCAGCACTTCGACAATGACGACCGAATGTCGCACTCCCGGCATCCATCCGGACTCTTCCGAGAACGAAGCGGGCACGCGTCCGTCTCGGGGGATCCCGACAAAGGCGATCGTCGGTGCTTTGAACTGACGCACGAAGTCGTCGACCGACTCGTCGAAGACCTCAACCTCAAGCTGATGAGCAGCCGTCTTCAGCTTGAGTCCGCGATAGAGGCCGAGCCAATTCGTGCCTTCTTGCATGACTCCATCAAACCCGCGCGTGAGGCACAGTCGCGCCATCTCGGCTTCCGTCGTCTCGATGTCGTACTTCTTGAGCAGAGTGGCCGCAGCCGCCGCTGAGCATGTCTGTAATGTTGATTGCAGGCAGTGCCCGTCGTCGCTCCAGTGATCGATGCAGTGCGGCGGCTGACCTAAGAGCGGCTCGACCGTCGAATACAGCGCGATCGAAAAGCAGGCCGTGCCGAACAGCACGCGGCGGCGGTTCGAGCCGTACCCGTGAGTCCATGTAATCCCGGCTAAGAACGCGGCAGCGAACGGAAACCAATTGCCGAGCACAACCAGTGACGAGAACGGCAGCAGCTTTGTCAGTCTCGGCTGCCCCCATAAGCACGTCAGGTAAAGCAACAACAACGACCCCGCGAGCATACCAATCAGAGTGGTCGTTGCTTTCGTCAGTGGTCGAGTCACCCGCACGGTGACGAGCAAGATGCCGAAGCTGATTGCGACAACGATGATCACAGCGGTGATAAGGTCGCTCATGCAGTGGTCCTCGGCAGAATGGCTGAGAAGGTCGCAGATAGTCGTGGTTCGCTCCGCGAACCAACGTCTGACGTTGAAAACCGTCGTCAGTCAACTTGCTTGAAAGCGTTGGTTCGCGGAGCGAACCACGACTATCGACTACCCAGACAGACTTCTCGGCAGAATGCCTTGCGAGAGTCGCGTTCCCGAATGGGGCAAGCCATATAGCCCCGACCGATCACGCTCAGCAACGAGCACGGCGCATTTGCGAGTCCGTAAGATGGCCGCCCTCGGCCGTCCGCATTTCTTGCTGACCGGAAGGCAGACGAGAGGATCCCTCGTCCGCGCGAGGATCTCGCACGATGTGCTTAACTCATCATGCTCGCTATGTAGTGTTCGTTACACAACTCTCGCATCGCTCGTTTTGCTTGAAAGGCGTCTCATGAAAGTGCTGCTGACGTGCTTGCTCTCATTGTGCTGTTGGACTGCGTTGATGGCAGATGAGCCGAAGCTCGCGAACAAACGCGTGCTGCTGATTGGGCAAGGCCCGGACGGGCATCCGGTCACGACTCACGAATACCGCGCTGGCACTCAGATCGTTGCAAAGCTGCTCGCGAAGCAAGCCGGAGTGCAAACGATCGTCGTCAGTGCTGACGGAGAGTGGAGCGACGGACCAATGCTGCTTGATGGAGCTGACGCGGTCGTGCTGTTTGTGTCGCAGGGAGCAAAGTGGGTGCAGGCTCAGCCGCAACGACTCGCCGCGTTTCGAGCACTCGCTGAGCGAGGCGGCGGGTTCTCGGTTCTGCATTGGGGAATGGGCACGAAGGACGCGGCTGACATTCCGGCGTTTGTTGATCTCTTCGGCGGTTGTCACGGCGGGCCGGATCGGCGCTACAAGGTCGTTGAAACGCGGCTTGAACCGACGAAGTCAGCGCACCCGATCCTGCGCGGAGTGAGCGGCCTGACGGTGCATGAAGAGTTCTACTATCAGCTCAAGTGGCCGCAGTCGGCATCGAAGCCGTCGCCGTTGTTGGAAGTCACGATCGGCTCGGAGACATACCCCGTTGCATGGAGTTGGGAGCGACCCGCCGGCGGTCGTTCCTTCGGCTTCAGCGGACTTCACTTTCACGACAACTGGAAGCACGAGTCCTATCGCCGCCTCGTCGCGCAAGCCGTCCTCTGGACGCTCGGTCGAGACATCCCCGTCGCCGGTCTCGATGTCGCGATTGAAAGCGACGACTTAAAGCTGCCTGCCGCGAAGTAGTTATGAATACATCCCGATTCGTGCTGCTCTCAATCGGTTTGCAAAGTTGATCGGCATCAGCGCGAACGCCTGCAAGGCGTCACGCGTCTGAGTTGTCATGAGCGACCGACAATTCACGCCGATTCCCGATGCAGCAAGGCCCAAAATGAATCTGACCGCGAGCAACACTTCGTCCGACGACCCCTTCTCGCTCCCGCTCCCGCGACCGCGTTCGATCTTCCTCGCCCCCGTCGCCGTTGCCGGAGCCGTCTTCCTCAGCTCCCTCGGCCCGCCGCCCCTAACTCGTCGAATCGTTCAAACGCCAAAACCAACACCCGCGCGCTAGCCCCCTCGCTTAACCGCGCGCCCATCGGGCCGCGCTTTTTCCGCGAGAACGGTGACTTTGCGCATGCCTCAAGAAGCGCACGCCGATGGCGATGCGGTTAAACGATTTGGCGCACTCTTTCGCTTGAACATGGCGCGGACTTGCTATGCAGAGACCGTGCGTCACTGGAGACTGCGTCCTCAATGAGATCTGCAACGGCCATTGAGGAACGCAGGAATGATGATCGACATGCAGCGGCGCGAGTTGATGAAGGTCGGAGTGCTCGGGTCACTCGGGCTGACGTTGCCGCAGTTGTTGAGTGCGAATGAGTCGACTCAGCCGCGATTGGGACGCGCGAAGGCTTGCGTGCTCTGCTTTTTGGAAGGTGGCGCTGCGACTCAGGACTTATGGGATTTGAAACCCAAAGCATCGATCGAATATCGCGGCGAGTTCACTCCGATTGCTTCGACGCTGCCCGGTGTGCCGGTCTGCAATCATCTGCCGTTGCTCGCTCGGCAGATGCATCATGTGACGCTCGTGAATGCGGTTCATCATTCGATCGTCGATCACAACGCCGGTGCTTATTACGCGCTGACGGGTCGCAGTCCGGTTGCGGGCGGACGTCTGATCGTGCGCGATGAGCCCGAAAACTTTCCGCCGTTTGGCGCGGTGCTCGCGAAGCATCGACCGCATGGACGCGTGCCCGAGTTCGTACATCTGCCCGACATCATGTCGAACAACAACTATGACATCCCCGGTCAGCGCGCGGGGTTCTTAGGAGCCGCGTTCGATCCGTTTGTGGCCGGTGATCCGAGCGATCCCAAATACCAATTGCCGGGACTGACGTTTCCTCGGCAAGGCTCGCGCGAGCGATTGGCGCAGCGACGTTCGTTGCTCGAAACGATCGACGCCTCGCGCCGCACGTCGGCCTTCGCGAACATGCAGACTCACTACGACAAAGCTTTCACGCTGCTGCAATCGGACGAGACGCGTCGCGCGTTTGATCTCAGTCAAGAACCCGCTGCTGTGCGCGAACGCTATGGCTTGCCGGATCGCGTGAATCGTTCGGTCGAGGCTCGCAAGTTCGGAGGTCTGCCGCATTTCGGTCAGTGCATGCTGACTGCGCGGCGCTTGATCGAAGCCGGAGTGCGACTCGTCACCGTCTGCACGGGTCGCGCGATCGATCAAGCATGGGACACGCATCGACAACACTTCGCGTTGATGCGCGAGTCGCTGCTGCCCTTCTTCGATCGCGGCTTCTCAGCGCTGTTGGAAGACCTTTCGCAGCGAGGATTGCTCGAAGAAACGCTCGTCGTCGCGATGGGAGAATTCGGTCGCACGCCGAAGATGGGGCAGATCACATCGGGTGCCGGAGCGACTCCTGCCGGTCGCGATCATTGGCCTCATTGCTACAGCATCCTGCTGGCCGGAGGCGGTCTGAAGCCGAGCTTCGTCTACGGGGCGTCGGATCGTTATGCCGCTTACCCGCACTTGAACCCGGTCACTCCCGAAGACATCGCCGCGACGATCTATACGGCACTCGGACTCGATCCCGAATCGCGGATCTATGACCCGCAACAACGCCCGCATCACTTAGCACTCGGGCGACCGATCACGGAGTTGTTCGCTTGAGGCGAGCGTCATGTTTGGACTGCGACGCAGAGATGTAGGAAGTATTGCTGCCGGATCTGAGTGAGAGACATTCGCGTGTGCAAGGGCGGCAGGACGAACTTTGCGGTCCATCCTTTCTCACTCGGATGTTTGCCACACGAATAAGCCGTGCTCTGAGTGGAAGAGTTCTTCTATCTGCGGCGCGACATCTCTGTCAGTCGCGGGCGGCTACCCTCGTTGCAAGATGCCTTCGATTGGTTTGCCGATCGGCAAGATTGGGACCGGGCGGTTCTGACGGTCGGTGACCATTGTCTCCGGGGAGATGCCGAGCACGTCGTAGATCGTCGCCAGTAAATCCCCGGCAGGCAGAGCTTGATCGGCGGGCTCTCCGCCGTTCGCCGTTGTTGAGCCGTAGATCACTCCCGGCTTGATGCCCGCTCCGCTCAAGACGGCATGCATCGCTTTCGGCCAGTGGCCGCGACCGGCGTATTGGTCGATGCGCGGAGCACGTCCGAATTCTCCGAAGGCTGCGACGAGCACTCGCTCCTGCAAGCCGCGCGCATGCAAGTCCTCAATCAAGGCTGCGAGGGCTTGATCGTAAAGCGGCAGCCTCTTGCGCAGGTTCTTCTCGATGGTGTAATGATCGTCCCACCAATCAACGTCCTTCTCATAGAGGTTGATCGTGACGCAGGTGACGCCGGCTTCGACGAGTCGCCGCGCTAAGAGCGCCGACTGGCCGTAAGCGTGCCGTCCGTACTTGTCTCGCAATGCTTCGGGTTCCTTCGTGAGATCGAACGCATCGCGCGCTTTCGAACCGCAGATCAGATCGAAAGCTTGCTGCTGAAACTCGTTAACGGACTCGCTCAAACGCTGCTCGTCGATCGTGCGGCGAACTTGATCGAGATCTCCCAGTAACGAACGGCGCGATGTCACGCGGCTGACTTCGATCCCTTTCGGCAAAGCGAAATCCGGTGCGCGGTAGTTGCCCAAACTCGGGTCGCCGCCGGCATCGACGGCGTTGTGCCGCGAACTCAAGAAGGCTGCGTGCTCATAGAAGCCCATATGACGGCGATAGTCCTCGGGGATGCAGACATAAGCCGGCATGCCGGGCTGCACGGGTCCGCGCAGCAATGAGATCACTGAACCCTGACTCGGGTTTTGTTGGCCTCGCTGCCGCGCGTTGAGCAGCGGATGTCCGGTTTGAATGAGATGCGTCGCGTCGTCATGCACCGAGAGGTCGTGCGTCAGCGAACGCACGAGAGTGAGCTTGTCCGCGATCGCAGCATGTCGCGGCATGAGATCGCAAACGTCGAAGCCGGGCACGTTTGTGGGGATCGGCGAGAACGGTCCGCGCACTTCCAATGGCTGATTCGGCTTCAAATCGTACGAGTCTGTATGCGACGGTCCTCCGGCCATAAAGAAGCACACAAGAGACGTATCGCGCTTCGTTTTGGCACTTTGAGCAGCTCGCGCGGCAAGCACTTGAGGCATCGTCAAACCGGCAGCGGCGACTCCGCCGACTTGCATGAAGCTTCGTCGGCTGAGCGGACTTTGAACGTCGATGAAGTTGCCTCGCAGCGTGAACATGTTCGAACTCCGTGAGTGTCGAGGGGCCGAAGGAGCGGAGTGTGTATCGACCGAACGGCGGCTCGCGAAAGAGGACGAAACTCGTTTACCGCGTGCCCATCGGGCCGCGCTTACCGCAAGCAAGTGGAGCAACATCGCGCATGCGGCAAGGACGCCCGCAGGTGAGTCGAGTGGCGACGCACTACGGATGTAAGAAACGCGACACCATTGTGCCTGAGCTGTCTCGCACCTCGTTTGATGGTGCGTGAATCGCGATGTGCTCTTCGCAGCCGAGCGATGCGATGTTGCTCAAACTGCGAAAAACGCACGCCGTTGGCGGTGCGGTTAAACGATGTCTGAGTCTGCCCCGTCAAACTCATCTCAGGCGCGGCGCAGTGAGTCGAGTGTTCTCGAATGCTGGGATATGGTCCGCCCGAACTCGGTCGCAGTGATGTTTCGCAGCCGAGCTACTTACTCACTTCACTGCTCGAGCAATTCATGTCGTTCAAAGTCGCGCTGGCGCAACTCAACCCGACTGTCGGAGATCTCACGGGGAATTCGGAGCTTGTCCGTCAGGCAGCTCAGCAAGCGGCGGCGGCGGGAGCGCAGTTGTTGGTGTGCTCGGAACTTGTCATCAGCGGGTATCCGCCGAAGGACCTCTTGCTGCGCGAGAACTTTGCCGAAGCCTGCGATCGCGCGGTTGAGAAGCTCGCTGCCGATGTGCCGCCTGAGTTAGGCGTGATCGTCGGACATCCGACCGCTTGCAATGTGCCGAGTCGACGCATCGCAAACGCCGCGAGCCTGCTGACAAATGGCACCATTGCCGCGACGACTCATAAGTTGCTGCTGCCGAACTACGACGTCTTTGACGAGCGACGTTACTTCCGGCCGGCAGATGCTGTGCGGCCAATCGAGTTCAACGGACGACGGCTCGGAGTGCATGTCTGCGAAGATGCATGGTGGGGGCATCCGGCAACTCCCTATCACGACGACTCCATTCATTGGCCCGATCCGGTTGCTGAGCTTGCTCAGCAAGGCGTTGATGTTTTCATCAACTTGTCCGCGAGTCCGTTCGAACGCGAGAAGCCGAACCGACGGCTCAATCTCGTGAAGCATCATGCGACGAAGTTCGCACGGCCGTTTGTGTTCGTGAATCAAGTCGGCGGCAATGACGATCTCGTTTTCGACGGCAATAGCTTCGTGCTGTCTGCAAACGGAGATCGAGCCGTGCAGATGCCGGGCTTCGAGTCGGCGTTGCAAGTCGTCGATGTTGAGCAACTCGGTCGAGCAGACTCCGCTGATCCGGAACCTGTCGGCGAACTGCTTGATGCGCTCGTGCTCGGCTTGCGCGATTACTGTCGGAAGTCGGGATTCACGGATTGCGTGCTCGGTCTCTCGGGCGGCATCGACAGTGCGCTCGCTTGCTACATCGCCGCTCAAGCGGTCGGGCCGCAGCATGTTCACGGACTCGCAATGCCCAGTCGCTATAGCAGTCAGCACAGCATTGATGACGCGCGTGAATTGGCCGAGCGACTCGGAGTCGACTTCGCGATCGTGCCGATCGACTCGGTGCATCAAGCCTATGAAGGCACTGCGATTGTCGGAGCAGACATCCTCAGTCAGCCCGCCGGACTTGCGGATCAGAATCTGCAAGCGCGCATTCGCGGTGCGTGCGTCATGACGCGGAGCAATCGTTATGGATGGCTCGCACTCGCAACGGGCAACAAGAGCGAACTCGCGGTCGGCTACTGCACGCTCTACGGCGACATGTGCGGCGGCTTTGCCGTGCTGAGCGATCTCTTCAAACGCGATGTCTACGCGATCTCTCACTACATCAACGACGTGCGCGAACGACGCGAAGTGATCCCGGCTAGCAGTCTGCAGAAAGCTCCGAGTGCCGAGCTTGCTCCCGATCAATTCGATCAAGACACACTGCCGCTGTACCCCGTGCTTGATGCGATTTTGGAAGGCTTGATCGAGCGCGAAGAGTCGGTCGCAACTCTGAGCCAGCAATTCCCCGCCGAGACCGTGAAGTGGGTCGCAGTGCGATTGGACCGCAA
Source organism: uncultured Planctomycetaceae bacterium (assembly GCA_964573505.1). GTDB lineage: Bacteria > Planctomycetota > Planctomycetia > Planctomycetales > Planctomycetaceae > AM-0621. Next base: position 13,103 of record CAZNMS010000026.1, read on the forward strand.
CGAGTTCAAGCGTCGTCAACTTCCGCCCGGCATCAAGCTGTCGTCACGCGCCTTCGGCAGCGGTCGCCGCATGCCAATCGCAGCTCGCTTCGAACTGCGATGACGTTGCCGCTTTGAAGAGTGGCTGACGAAAAGATGGGGGCGAAAAGATGGCTCGGGCAAAGTCGTTGCTGACGGCCTTGCCCGGTGTTGAGGGGGACGCCGCGCCGCTCAGTCGGAGGGCTTCGTCAAGCCGAAGCACTCCAAGAATTAACTCGTCGACTCCAATGTGGCTGATACGAGCAGCACTCCGTCGCCGCTGATGATGGCGATGTCATTGCTGTTACAGAGTGGGCACAGGAATTTTAATTGCTCTGCCGAAAACTCTGTTGAGCACGCGTGGCAACGGCACTTTAGGCCGATGTCGTCGATCATGAGTTCCGCGTCTTTCGTCGTGCCGTTCTTGAGCCGATCGAACGCTTCTCGGAGCAAGATCGGTTCGACGTTTGAGAGCAGGCCGATCTCAAGCCGCACTTCAGTGACGCGAGTTGCTTGATGAGTCTCGACGAGTTCATCCACTTGTCGCAGCAGACTCACAATCAAAGAGGACTCGTGCATGATGCTCGATCGGGGTTGAGGAAGGCGTTCGATAGATCGGGGCGGTCGCTTGATGCCTTAAGGCGATCGGCAGAAAGGAATTTACAAGTAGCCGAAATCGTGAGATTTCGGACTCTGTTGCCGAGAGTCCGAATTCTGACGAATTCGGCTACGGGGATCTCGACTCATGATCGGGAAGTTTCCATCCGCTGCTTGCCTAAGAGCGCGGCCCGATGGGCACGCGGTTAAACGAACGCTCGCTCTCGTTGTGGCTTCAAACTACATGATTGCCCGGTATTCGGTCTCGTACTGGTTCGAGTCGTCACTCACTGAAGAGGAGCGGAATTATGGATCGTCGCGAGTTCTTGTTAGCTGCCGGAGCAAGTAGCGCTGCATTGAGCGCGCTGTCGAATGGTCCCGTTGCGAAGGCAGCGGCGAGCGAACGGATTCGGGTCGGAGTCGTCGGAGCTGGGGGCCGAGCGTTCTCGCTCAATGCAGCGTTCGCGGCGAACCCCAATTGCGAGATCGTTGCGATTGCTGATCTCGATGCCGGCAAGTTCCCGAAGGCGCTTGAGGAAGTCACGAAGCGGCAGGGCAAGACTCCGCGCACGGAGAAGGATTTTCGCAAGCTCGTCGATGACAAGACGATCGACGCCCTCGTTGTTGGCACTCCCGACCATTGGCATGCGATCCCGACCATCATGGCCTGCCTCGCGGGCAAAGACGTCTATGTCGAGAAGCCCGACAGTCACAACATCGTCGAAGGGCAGCGAATGGTCGCGGCGATGAAGAAGCACAAACGCGTCGTGCAAATGGGTTCGCAACACCGTTCGACGAAGCGCCTGCAAACGGCGATCGAGTACGTGAAGTCCGGCGCGCTCGGACGCTGCCTCGTTGCAAAAGCATGGGAGAGTTCGCGGCAAGGCTCGATCGGACGTCCGGCAGATAGCGATCCGCCGCCGGGCATCGACTACGACTTTTGGCTCGGTTCCGCTCCGCTGAGACCATTCAACATCCGCCGCTTTCACGGGCATTGGCGCTGGTTCTACGACTATGGCACCGGCGATCTCGGCAATGACGGAGTACATCGGCTCGATATGGCCGTTGCGTTGCTGAGTGCTGCCTGCGAGGTGCAGAAGGACGGGCCGCTCGGACTGCCGCACAAGATCAATACGGTCGGCGGCAAGTGGTACTTCGACGACATGCAAGAGTTCCCCGACACGTTGCAGGTCTCCTACGAGTACGCGGGCAAGGCGCCGAAGATCCTCACTTACGAGATGCGCATTTGGGCTCCGTACAACATGGAGAGCGAATCCGAAGGCTCTGCGCTCTATGGCGATAAGGGCTACATCGTCGTCGGGAACAACGGTTGGCGCGCCTACGGGGAGCGAGGTGCATTGGTGCGAGAAGAGAAGGGCGATAGCTCTGAAGCGCCGCACGTGCAGGACTTCTTAGACTGCATCAAGACGCGCAAGAAGCCGTACTGCGATCTCGAAACGATCGGTCATCCGGCGTCTGTGTTGTGTCACACCGGCAACATCTCAGCGCGGTTAGGACGGCAACTCATCCTCGATCCCGCGACAGAGAGCTTCGTCGGTGACGAAGCCGCGAATGCCCTGCGATCTCGCCCCGAATACCGCAAACCATGGACGCTGCCGGAAGTGTGAGCGCGATGCGCATCACGCTCTCTGAGGCCGCCAGTCTGATGACTGCGGCTACCTCGCGATGCAAATTGCGAGAGCTATTCATGCAACGAGCCCGGTCACTGCGGTGACCGGGCTCGTTGTGTTTGTCAGTCGGAAATCGATGAGTAACACCGATTACAGTCAGGCTTACGTCGATGTGTCTTCAGCACCGGCCGGGATCTTGACGTCGGTGCTCGGCACCTTTTCGCCGCCTTCAACCTTCGGCAGAACCGGTGTCGGAGGAGCGACGTCAGCAGCCGGAGCAGGCTTCAACGCTTCGTGCTCTTTCGGAGTGCTTGCTGTCCCGCATGTTCCGCCGTTGCACGGAGCGCTGCCGCATGTCGACGAGCAGCCGCCGAACGATTGGCAAACTTGCACGGGGACAACTCGGCAAACTTCGTACTCGACTTCGCGCGGCACTTGCTTGCAGACCATTCGGCAGGACTTCACTTGTACCGTCTTCGGCACGCAACGAGCGACTCGCTCGGTCACGGTGTAAGGAATCTGCTTCTCGACGCAGTACGGCACCTTCTCGGTCTTCGTCTCGCAGACCATGCGGCACGTCTTCACCGGCACGCGGCGCACGCACTCTTCTTCAACCATGCGGCAAGTACGAACCGGAACTTTCTCGGTCACGACTTCCTGCACCATCTTGCAGACGCGATACGGCACCTTCTCGCAGATCTCTTCCGAGACCATCTTGCAGACCTGCACTTGCACCTTCTCACACACTTCTTCGGGGACGATGCGGCAGACCTTTTCTTGAACAGTGCAACGCACGACTTCGGGTTTGTAGGTCGTGCAAGCGATCTCTTTCTCAACGACGTTCGGGCACCACTCGCGCTTGCAGCCCTTGATGCCGGGGCCTTGCTCAAGACCGAGCATCGGCAGCGGCCAACATGGCGAGCAGCGCAACGTCAGCAGAGGCAAGCCGGGATAGCAGACTTCCTTCGTGACGTAGTGGCCTTCGTCGCGGCAGACCTTTTTGCAAACCGTGACTGGCTTCCATTCGGTCTTACAAACTTCGCGCTCAACGATCTCTTCGACGCGCCGACAAACCGTGCGACGGACTTCGCGCTCGCAAGTCTCATAGACCGGCTTGCAGACCGTGCGTCGGACTTCTCGCTCACCAGTCTCCCAAACGGGCTTGCAGACCGTGCGCTGACATTCGCGCTCGCTCGTTTCCCAAACGGGTTTGCAGACCGTGTATTTCTCGTCGCGATAGCTCGTCTCATAGACGGGCTTTTGCACTTCGTAACTCCGCTCGCGATACGCGGTCTCGCGGACTGTCTTGAAGCATTGAACTTCTTTGTTGTCGTAGACGGTCTCATAGACGGTCTTCTCGCAGACCACTTCTTGAGGCTCCCAAACGGTCTCCATCACCGTCTTCTTGCAGATCTGCCGCTCGACTTTGCACGTCGTGTAGCACGAGGTCGGCTGACACGCGGTTGTCGGGCAGCAGTTGTAGCTCGACGCGCCACAGTACCCGCCGGCGAACGCTGATTGGCCGACCGACGCGGCGACGCAAGCAGCCATCGCCGCCACTAGCTTCTTCATGATGTACTCCTCAGAGATGCGAACGAGGGCGAGGTCATTCAAGCCGCTCGAAAGACGCCCCGGTCGTCGAGCCGCGAAGTTTGAATCCATCAGCCATCCGATGCCGCGAGCAGTGCTGAGTCCGAAACGCCGAGCACCGCGTTCGAGGATTTGCAGGCAAAGTTTCTCTCACTCCGCTGACCGCTATCCCCGCTCCTACCGGAAGTATTGGCACGAGCTTCGCGCCTCGCAGCAGTCACGTGCCGAATTCAACGGCATCTCTCTCAAGCTCTGTCGAACATGCCGGTTGGCTAGTTCGCGCAATCAAGGTGTTTTGGAGAAACATGAAGGCGTGCCGTCCGCGTCTGCCTTTGCCGGTTTGCAGCACGTCATTTCGATCGTGACTTTGCTGGCAACGCCTCTGTCGCAAGAGGCTGCGATGACCGGTCATGCAACCGGCAGGAACTGTCGCGACTGGCTGACCGGCAGACTCTCCGCAACCGGTCAAACAGGAGTGTCGCGAACCTCCGGCATAAGTGGGCAGCGCGGCGCTCGAACCGGCAACGTCGGCAACTTCGGGAGCATGCAAGCAACCCGCAGTTCCGATCCAAAGAGACGCCGGAAGCGGAGGCGCGGACGGACGGCTCACGGTTGATTGTGGCCCGACGCTCCGCGTCGGGAGTCGCGCCACACTGCGCGCAAGCCGACAAGACATCGCGAGCAACGAGGAAGGGCGGAGTCCCTCTCACTGATAGATCGCAAGAGGCGACTTAAGAGATGAAGCAGAGCATTCACAAACTGGCGGCAGCGATCTCACTGGTATGCCTCAGCGGCTGCTTCACCGGGCATCAGCTCATTTTGCCGCGCATCAAGTTTGATCCGGTCGATTGGCCGAAGCACCCGGACCCCGTCTTCATCGGACCGGGCGGAGCGGGCCCGATCTTCTCCGAGCCTCACATCGTCGCCGGTCCGAACTGCTGCAACCCATGCGGAGGCTGCTGCCCGCCCGGCCGTCCCGTGCAGCCGATCGACCCGTTTGGTTGGCTGAAGCAGGGATCGCAAGGCTCGCAAATCGTCGACCCCATCGGATGGATTACCGGCATCTGAGCGATCTTCGGTGAATCACATCTCGAGTTCGCAGCATGGACGCCTACGTCCGTGCGTCCCGTTGGTTGCGAGTCAGTGCGGGTCGAAACCGAGTGCGAACGCTGTCTCTATTGAGACGAACGGCGTTCCCCGCTGCTCCTTTTGAACTCTCCGCCGCGAGATGTCCGCGTCTTCCTCGCGCGCTGCTTGCCCGTTTTGAGCGAGAGATCCATTAAGCGAATTTCGAACATCGCAAAAGAAGCACGGACTGGAAGTCCATGCTACGACGACCAATCCCCCCGATGTCCGCCAGCGCTGTGAAGCTGTGCCGATAATTTCGATCGTGCCGACAAAAACGGTTGTGTCGGTTCCGTAGATCCGCCGATGAATGATGACGACTGCCCTCTTTTGGCCGCCGCTGCGCGCCAGAAGTCGGCGGCAAGTTGCCCAGATTGCCAAAGCTCAGCCGTCTCACTCTGTCGAGATTCGCCCGACCGCAGTCATCTGCCGTCCCCGGAGACTCAGCGAGTGAAACATGAGCCGTCGGCAGCGGGTGTCAGTGGTTTTTTTGCGGATCAGGACACGGACGATGAGAAAATTCCGAGGCTGGATCGGGGTCTCCTTTTTGACCGCCGCGATCATGAGTTCGGGATGTGGCTTTGAGCGTCGCTCGACACCGGTCGAAAGCCCGGAAGAGGCGCCATACCACTCTCCGTCGACGCGCATTGATTACCCGGACGTTGTCACTCCACTCGATGAGGGACTGCTCGGCACTCAGCGACCGTTGACGGTGCTCAATGAGGACGAGATCGAATTCGAGCACATCACTTTGCAAGAAGCCGTGCGCTCATCGCTGCAGAACTCGCGCGTCTTGCGCGATCTCGGCGGGCTCATCTTGAGATCACCGGGCAGCGCGAACTCGACCTACGACGTCGCGCTGCAAGAACTCGATCCGCGTTTCGGCGTCGCATCGGCTCTCAGTGAGTTCGACGCGAACTTCGCGACGAATCTCTTCTTGGAGAACAACGACAAAGCGCTCAACAACGACTTCGTCGGCGGCGGTACTCGCAAGCTCATGCAGGACTTCGGCAGCAATCAAACGCAACTCAGCAAGCGCGGTGCGACGGGCACGCTGTACTCGCTGCGGTCGATTGTGGAGTACGACAACAACAACGCTCCCGGCAACAAGTACCCGAGCATTTGGAATACGAACGTCGAAGCGCAAGTCCGGCATCCGTTGTTGCGCGGCAGCGGCACGGAGTTCAATCGCATCGCCGGTCCGTCGGGGCAGCCGGGTTCATTGAGCGGCGTTGTGCTTGCGCGAATCAACACCGACATCTCGCTCGCTCAGTTCGAGATGTCCGTTCGCGACTTCGTCAGCAATGTCGAGAACGCTTATTGGGACCTCTACTTCGCCTATCGCGACCTCGATGCGAAGATCGTGGCGCGAGACAACGCGCTGCAAACATGGAACGCGGTGCGTGCTCTCTATGAAGCAGGGCGCGTCGGCGGCGAGGCGGAGAAAGAAGCTCAAGCACGCGAGCAATACTTGAGGCTGCAAGAACAAGTACAGAACGCGCTCAGCGGTCGCCTCATTGATGCAACGGCGACGAACAACGGCAGCGCCGGCGGTTCGTTCCGAGCGAACGGCGGCGTGATGACAGCCGAACGCAAGCTGCGTCTTATTATGGGTGTCCCCATTAACGACGGAAAACTGCTGCGTCCCGACGACGAGCCGATCGACAACAAAGTCATCTTCGATTGGGATGCGTCGCTGTGTGAATCATTACAGCGCCGCCCGGAACTCCGCCGCCAGAAGTGGATCATCAAACGCCGCGAGCAAGAGTACGTCGCAACTGGAAACTTCCTGCTTCCGCAACTCGATCTTGTTGGCCTCTATCGGTGGCGCGGCTTCGGTGATGACTTGCTCGATCAAGGACGCGATCGCGGCGAGTTTGATAATGCGGTCGGCACTCTCATGGACGGTAAGTTTCAAGAGTGGCAAGTCGGTCTCGAATTCTCGTATCCGTTCGGTCGTCGTAAGGCGCATGCCGCGCGACAACATGCCGAGATGCAGCTCACTCGCGAGCGAACCGTATTGGCTGAGCAAGAGCGCGAAGTCGTGCATCAGCTCAGCAACTCCGTCGCCGAGCTCGATCGTGCTTATGCGATCCTTGAGAACGCGACTGACCGGCGCATCGCTGCGGCAGAGCAACTCGAAGCTGTGCAAGCGGCCTTTGATTCCGACAAAGCCTCGCTCGATCTCTTGCTGAGAACTCAGCAAGGTCAGCTTGAAGCCGACACTTCGTACTTCAAGGCATTGATCGACTACATGCTCGCGATCCGCAACGTGCATTACGAAAAGGGCTCGTTGCTTGATTACAACGAGATCTATCTCACTGAAGACGTTTGGCCGTTGCAGGCTTATCAAGATGCGCGGGAACGAAACCGTCTGAAGGTTCCGGCAGAGTGGATGGAGAACATCGTCACTCGACCCGAGCCGGTGACTGCTGGCGAGTATCAGCAGGACATTCCCGGAGCGGCTGAAGGCGGATCATTCGCAGAGCCGCTCGCGCCAACTCCGTCGCAACCCGAGCCCGTTCAACCGGATCGCGAACCACTGCCGCCGGCTCCGAAGCAAGCCGCAGCGCGTTACGAGGACGAGTTCCCAATCCCAAATCGCCGTGAGCCTCAAGCCGCTGCTCGCAACGACGAAGAACCGAACGCCGAAGACGCTGCCGCCGCGAGCGACGAAGAAGCGAACTAACGCAAGTAAGTCGTAGGACTGGCACTCATGCCCGTCACAACGAAGATCGAATCGCGATCATCACTCGCGCCGACCATCGAAAACGAAAGTAGCCGTCACGCACTGCGCGACGGCTACTGTTGTTAAGAGACGATGCGAGCCATGCCGCATCGTCAGCGTTCACTCGACGAGCCAATGCTCAATCTCACTTGCGCGGCGTGTAACGAGAATCACCCTCGAACCAATTCGGCGAGCCGAGTCCTAACGCAGCAAGATCGCGTTTTGCTTGTTCGAGTCCGTTCTTCACCCAAATCAAGTCGCAGCCGCAGGTCGTCCAGCGAGCACCCATATCGAGCAGTTGCTTGATGCGCTGCGGACTACCGGCGGGCGCGCCCCATGCTTTGCCGTGACGGTCGCAAGCGGCCTTCAAGCGTTCGAGCGCCACTTGAATCTTCGGATGATCGAACTGTCCCGGCACTCCGCTGAGGATGCTGAAGTCCGCAGGGCCGAGCATCACAACGTCAACGCCCGGAACTGCGGCGATCTCGTCGACCTTCTCAAGCGACTCGGGATCTTCGATTTGAATGACGATCCAGTTCTCGTCGTTCGCGCGGCGGATGTATTGGCTGAAGTCCATCGTGCAATACGGCATGTCGGGATTACCGCCATCAAAGCCGCGCGTGCCCTGCGGAGCGAACTTCGCCCACTTCACGACTTCGCGCGCTTCCTCTGCCGATTGGCAGCGCGGATACATGATCCCGTGCGCTCCGGCTTCGAGCATCCGACTCATCTGCATGAACTCGCCTTTGGCCGGTCGGCACATGATGTCGACCGAACCCACTCGCGCAGCACGCATCATCTGCCCCGCAGTTTCGAGGCTATAGAAGTGGTGCTCCATATCCATCCAAATGAAGTCAAAGCCCATTAACCCGACGAGCTCAAAGACTTGCTGATCAGACAAATGGCAAGCCACTCCAATGACGGGTTCTTTCTTCGCCAATTTGGCTTTGACGATGCTCTTGCGCATGTTGGTTCCTGCTGATGAGGGGAGAGTTGCCGCCGTTCATTTCGCAGGAACAGGACTCGTGCTGCTGCGGGCAACGTCTTGAGTTCGCGCAGATTTGCAGCGACTCACTTGAGGTTGCCGTGACCGAGTCCGTGCTCTCGCAGAAACAGAAACCGCGACGAGAAGCCGAAGGAAGACGCCTCTTCGCACTGCGAAAGGCGACACGACCGCCGGACTGTAGCGCCCTCATCAGAGCAACCAAATCAACAGCGCTTCGCGATGTAGGATGGCCGCCTTTCGCTCTGAGGCTGTGATCTTTTCGCCCCCGGCCTTGTGCCGGGGGTTCAACGGCCTTTGCGCTACTTAAAATCAAGGGCAATTCGAGTAGCGCAAAGGCCGTTAAACCCCCGAGACAAGCTCGGGGGCGATTTAATCACAATCTCTCTGCGAAAGGGATCGTCGGCTTTTGCTCCGCAAAAGCATCCTTTCGCGGAGCGAAAGGCGACGATCAATCGCGCCTCACCTCGCTCACCAGCATGTATCACTCATGACACGTAACGACGATTACACAAATCAAAGCGACGAATGCCTGTCGTCCTCAAAGCCATTCGTCGCGCGGCTCAAGCAACGGAATCAAGACGCCGTCGCGCTGTTGCTTTGACTTTCAGGACGCGTCTTCGCCGTCTTCTGCTTTGCGGCGGCTTCGCGTTGAGCACGACGTTTCTCAGCCGCCTCGCGTTGCAGTGCTTGCTGCTTCAACGCTTGAGATTGCATCGCTTGCAGAGCCTGCATCCGAGCGGCGTACTGCTGAGCCTGCGCTTGTTGCTGTGCCTGCTGTTGAGCTTGCTGCATCTGCCCCGCCATCTGCATCAGCATCATCATCTGACTTCCGTCAGTCGCTCCGCCGCTGCTCATGCCGCCTCCGCTTCCCCCGCCGCCCATTCGTCCCATACGCGGCCCGCCCTGCATGCCTCCGCCCATCATCCCGGCGCTGCTCATTGAACCGCCGCCTCCGCCGCGCATGCATTGTCCGCCTTGCTGTGCGAAGACCGACGACGCATCACTCGCAATCAACATTCCTGCCAATGCCCCAATCGGCAACAGCTTGCCGAACACTCTTTCTCGTACCGTCTTCATCGCTGCATCTCCTGAATTACTTCAGACAGGCATCGAAGTATCGGACACAAGACGAGCCTCAAATTCGGCGTTACTCACCGACATCTTGCATCCCCAGAAGGCGGAGAACGCGGGCATGAACGCCGCCTCAACTGCGTTTCCCAAAGACTGGCAAGAAGCTGAGCGAAGACATCGCAAGCATTCGCTCTCAACGGAACGACGCGATTGTCATGAGGCGCGTCGTCGTAGCATGGACTTCCAGTCCGTGCTGCCTTCGAGCGTTTCGCGTCGCTTGCAACTCAGCACGGGCAATGTCGACCGTCATGCAATACCCGCCGCGTACAACAAAGATGGATGCCTCATTCGCGACACAGCGCTTCATCCAAATTGAGCAGCGCGATGCAGACCGTTGCTAAGGCTGCGTGATCGGTGAGATCGAGCGACTCGTCGCGCTTTGCAGCGCCGACAGCGAGCAATGACTTCGCGGCTTCGGCGTCCGCTTTGTAGATCACGTGCTGACGTTCGAAGGCTCGCTGTAATGCGGCGAGATCTCGATCGGACGGCTTGCGACCGAGCACTTGTCGGAAGGCATGCGTCAGTCGCGCACTGAGATCGGGAGCGGACTTCAAGCTCTGCTCGGCAAGCACTCGCGCGGCTTCAACCCAAGTGGGATCATTGAGCGTCGTCAGCGCGTGTAGAGGAGTGCTCGTTGCCGATTGGCGGACTCGGCATGTTTGTCGGCTCGATGCATCGAACATGTTGGCCGGGTTCACCGTGCGGCGCCAGAAGGTGTAGAGACTGCGGCGATAGAGATCGGCTCCCGTCGACGCGGGGTATGTGAAGTCTCGCTCTTTCGTAATCGCGAGCGCCTCCCAAACGGCGTCCGGCTGATAGGGATAGACCGGCACGCCTCCATAACGACGATCGAGCAAGCCCGATGCGGCCAGCGCCCAATCTCGCAGCAGCAACGACGGCATGCGGAATCGAGACGCCCGCGCGAAGAGTCGGTTCTCGGGATCTTTCGATCGCAGGTCGGGAGTCACGCGGCTCGACTGCCGATACGTCGCGCTCGTCACGATCAAACGATGCATCGCCTTCATGCTCCATCCGCGCTCACGGAACTCGACCGCGAGCCAATCGAGCAACGGACCGTGCTGCGGATACTCGCTCTGCACGCCGAAGTCTTCGGACGTCTTGATGAATCCCGCTCCGAAGAAGTGCTGCCACATGCGATTCACCTGCACGCGCGCCGTCAGCGGATGCTCGGGCGACATCAACCACTGCGCGAGCCCCAGTCGATTCTTCGGAGCATCGTCCTTCAGCGGCGGCAAGAAGCCGGGTGTATTAAAAGTGACTTTCTCTTTTGGCTTCAGATACTCGCCGCGATCGAGGATCGACGTCTCGCGCGGTCGCTCGTCGCTCATGATCATCACTCGCGGGATCTTGTCGCCTTTGTAGGCATCGTAAGTCCGCTTCGTTTCGTTGAACTTCACAACCTGCGGCAGATTCTTCACGACATCGTTCTTCACTTTGTCATCGAAGAATTTGCGAAGCTGTTGTTCGATCGACTGCTTATCGGCCGCAGTGCGCTCGGCTTCCGGCTTACGCAGCAACGGAGTCAGATTGCGCGACAGATCCTTTCCGTCCGCGGGTTCTCCGTCAGCAAACAGTCCCGCGCGCCAAGCGGCGAACGTCGCGTCGAGCACTGGCTTTGCAGCGTCTTCGAGCGACTTCATCTCGGCTTCGAGTTCTGCCAATCGCTTCTTGTTCTCGTCGGTCGGCAACTCAAGAAACGGAGCAGCCACTCGAATGCGTGACGAAAAGAATTGCGGCGTGCCCGACTCCGGCAAGCGATTAAACGCATCGAGCAGGCTGTAGTAGTCCTTCATCGTGATCGGGTCGTACTTGTGATCGTGACACTGACAGCAAGCCATTGTCAGTCCGAGCCAGTTCGTCGCGGTCGTATCCATCCGATCGAAGAGGATCACCCAGCGCTGCTCTTCAGGGATCGCGCCGCCTTCGCCATTGAGCAAGTGATTGCGATTGAAGCCGCTCGCAATCTTCTGCTCGGTCGTCGCATTCGGGAGTAAGTCGCCGGCCAATTGCCAAATCGTGAATTGATCAAACGGCAGATCCTCATTGAGCGCCTTCACGACCCAATCGCGCCAAATCCATTGCCATGTATCGCCGTCTTGCTGAAAGCCATTGCTGTCGGCGTAACGCGCGGCATCAAGCCATGAGAGTGCCATTCGCTCGCCGTAGTGCTGACTCTTGAGCAAATGCTCGACGAGTTTTTCATAAGCCTGCGGATCAGTGTCTGTAACAAAAGCGTCAACCTCAGCCGGAGTCGGCGGGAGTCCAACAAGATCAACCGACAGTCGCTTAATCAGCGTCGCGCGATCGGCTTCCGGAGAGGGCGCGAGTCCTTGCTGTTCGAGCTTCGCGAGCACAAACCGATCAATCGGATTGCGAGCCCAGTCCGACTTCTTCACGGCCGGTTCAGCCGCCTTTGTCGGAGTCACGAAGGCCCAATGCGTCTGATACTCAGCGCCCTCATTGATCCAGCGTTCGAGCAACTTCTTCTGCTCGGCACTCAGCCGTCGATTGGACTTCGGCGGCGGCATCATCTCATCGGGATCTTCGGACAAGACCCGCTTCATGAGCGAACTCTTAGCGACATCCTTCGGAGCAATCGCGCCCGACTTGATCGCCTCATCGCGCACATCAAGTCGCAGTTCGCCCTGCCGCTTATTGGGATCCTGTCCGTGACAGTAGAAACAGTTCTCCGACAGGATCGGCCGAATGTCGCGGTTGAAGTTGAGTGGTTCGTCAGCGAACGCCGAACTCGCAGACGCGACGAGCACGGACAAGCTGAGAAGCGTCAGCCGCATAGCAATGACTCCCGAATTCATGAGGTCGATTAAGGGGAGCAGTGATCGTCATCCCGAAGGCAATAGGTCGCAACTGACGGAGTGAATCTGACGGAGTGAATCGCAACTCGATCGCCGCGCACCGCAATCACTCATCCGACGGTCGCGGAGAGCACACTGAAGTCGCATCATGCTTCGCCCGCTGCGAACCGCCTCAAAGAAGCGTTTGCAGCGCAGGTAATTTTCCTTACCGACTCACATGAGGAGCGATCTCGATGCGAACGCTGCGCTGGACCCGATGCATGTTGTTGACCGGCCTGCTGATGCAAGCAGGCTTCATCACCGCGATGGCAGAGGACAAGTTGTTTGTCGCGACGCCACTCACTCAGCCCAATGAGTTCACTCCGGGAATTGAAGGCCCCGGCACTGATGCGGCGGGCAATGTCTATGCCGTGAACTTCAAAGAGCAGGGCACGATCGGCCGCGTCTCACCGGCAGGCAAAGGTGAAGTTTTTGTGACACTCCCCAAAGGGAGCGTCGGCAATGGCATCCGCTTCAGCAGCGACGGAGCGATGTTTGTGGCGGACTACCCGCAACACAACGTGCTCAAGATCGACATGACGACGAAGGCCGTCACCGTCTTCGCTCACGAGCCGAAGATGAGTCAGCCGAACGACCTCACGATCGGCCCCGACGGCACGCTCTACGCCAGTGATCCGAATTGGGGAAATAGCACTGGTCAGATTTGGCGCATCAGTACGAAGGGCGAAGTGAAGAACGTCGCTCACGGAATGGGCACAACGAACGGCATCGAACTGAGCCCTGACGGCAAGAAGCTGTTCGTCAACGAGAGCGCGCAGCGCAACGTTTGGTCGTTCGACGTGCTCGCCGACGGCAGCCTCGCACACAAGACGCTCGTGAAGCAGTTCCCGGATCACGGCTTCGACGGCATGCGCTGCGACGTCGACGGGAACCTCTACATCACCCGTTACGGCAAAGGCACTGTCGCGATCATGAGCCCGAAGGGAGACATCCTGCAGGAAGTTGATGTCCTCGGGAAAAGCCCGAGCAACTTGTGCTTCGGAGGTCCTGACGGTCGAACGGTCTACGTGACCGAAGTCGAACACACGCGGCTCGTGCAATTTCGAGTACAGCGTCCCGGTCTCGAATGGCAGCGCTGGCAAGCGACAAAAAAGTAAGCCGCACGCAACCGTCATCTGCTGTTGGTCGGCACGTCACAGAGAGCCTGCGAGCCATCGTCCGAAGAAACTCGCTGCCGCGCCGGCCAACATGATCGCGAAGCCTTGCTTTGCCTTCTCCCAATGTGCCGCAGCAAAGATGAAGACCCCCATTGGGACGAGCGTGATCAAGCCCCAAAAGACGCTGACTTGAAAGGCTCGAATCAGCAGCAGAATGGCACCGGTCACCGCGACAACGGCACCGACCCATGCAAGCAATTCGCCAACAGCTTCCATTGCAGCTCCAGGATTGCGCGGTGCCCGAAATACCGCAGGCTCGACCGGGAACTTTCCGACGCAACGCTATGCGACAACGAAACAAACTCACCGGTTTCTGGCATCATGCTTCGATACCGGATGGCCATCAACTCAAGCGATTAGCGACGGCGATAGCAGGCAGTTCGAAATGGCGTTGTATGCAACAAAGGCTGCTGAGGGATTGTCGGTGAAGCACTTCCCGAGTTCGTAGCATGGACGCCATATCGGGAAGTTCTTTCGCGACAGAGCCCAACAAACGACCTCCGTAAAACAAAAGAAGCCGTGACTCATTACGAGTCACGGCTTCTTCAGTTTTCAGGCAAGGCCCGACGGACCAATTAGGTGCGGCGAACGCGACGACGAACGTCGGTCTCGAGCACACCAAAAGCTTGCTCGTGACGTTGCAGCGCCATCGACAGCGCTTGCAACAGACGCTTCGCGGTGAAGTGATTCATGATGATCCGCTGATTGACCGGAACTCGAACTTCGCCTTGAGCGTACGGATTCGGGTTCAGGCCGAGATCGAGAATCAGCTCTTCGGGGGTGCTCGAAACGCGGCAGAAGTTCGCATAGCCAGCGCTGATGTTTGAATCATCAACAATCAACGTCTGCTGTAATTGTTGCTGAGCCGCCGCCGCAGGAGCCTCCGTTGCTACCTCTGGTGCCTTGTCATCCTTCTCTTTTGCCACAGTCGTCACTCCTTGATTCGCTCTCGAAGAGCTGCCAAATCCACCTGCGTCAGTTCGCGAAACAAGATCAGCGAAGTTCAAACTCCGACGACAGGCGGGCGGAAATTACTGGTGTCTTCTTTTGTTGATCAACGTGAAATACGAAGACTTTTTCGATCACGTAGAAGGCTGAGGAAGATAGAGAAACCGGGCAGCTTCATTTTGCCAATTTCTGCACTCAGCCCCGAAATTTCGTCCGTTGGACGATCCTCGCGCCAACAAGTTCCCTCACAAACGAGTGCTTGTTGCACGGTGTTCGGCGAACGTCATCGGCGATCGTTCGGAATAAACGTGACGACAATCGCGCATCGCACACGATTTCGACGAGATCACCAAAACAGTCGCATTGCGCGAATTCGAAGAGAGTGCCAACAGCGAATCGCATCAACGCTTGCTGTAGCAATTAGCACATAGACCGCTGCGGAATTCCAATGCGTCCTATCGGTCCTCTTCGCCCTCGATTTCCGATCGCCTTATCGCCATCGAAAGCCCCCGTCACCGAGCCGCAGGCAGCGTGATCGAAAACCGCGTCCCTTTGCCGAGCTCGCTCTCGCATGTGATCGCACCGCCGTGAGCCTCGACGATCTTGCGCACGGTCGGCAAGCCGAGTCCGCTGCCATTGGGCTTCGTTGAATAGAAGACATGAAACAGCTTCGAGCGCGTCCGCTCGTCCATTCCCGTGCCGGTGTCGATGAACTCAAGCAGCACCTTTTCCCCGCGCGAGAACGTTTGCAGTTCAAGCAGTCCGCCCGACGGCATTGCTTGCTGCGCGTTTTGAGCGAGGTTCTGCAGTACCTGCCGCATCAGTCCTTTATCGAGTCGCACGCGGGGTAAGTTCGATTCCAGATGCGGGCTGATGTCGATGCGAAACTCAACCGCCGTCGGTTTGTAGAAGTCGACGAACTCACGCACGACCGCGTTGAGATCTGAGTCAACGAGCTGAATCTCACCGGCCCGCGCGAACTGCAAGAAGGCGTTGAGGATTTCATTCAGATGCCCGCACTCCGCTTGCACCTTCTTGAGCTTTGTCAGCATCCGCCGATCGCGCGGAGTGTCGCTCGCTCCGACATCCTCCATCAGCAGTTCGAGATTCAGTGTGATCGTTGAGAGCGGATTGCGAATCTCATGCGCCAATCCGCCGGCCAGTGAAGCGATCTCGGCATATTGCGCGAGCAGTCGTTGTCGTTCTTGATCTTCCACAACACACCAAACAGCAGAAACGAGGATGCGCAGGTTCATAGTTCGGCGGCGGCAGAGAGCACAGGTCTCGCGTCTCTGCATGCCGCGCGACGATCGACCGCATCATGGCGAGTCATCCTCAAGTGCTGTAGCCGCGCCACAGGAATTGGAGAGCGCGGTGCTCAATATCGTTTAACCGCGTGCCCATCGGGCCGCGCTTTTCGGCGCGCGAGTGACTGGTGCGCGTCACTCCGGCGCGACCGGTGCGGAAGACTTATCTGCGTGACTCATGCAGACTCGCGCGGAGCCGGGCTTGCTCGGACGAAGTTGCTCAAACGGCCAAAAAGCGCGGCCCGATGGGCACGCGGTGCTCAAAATCGTTTAACCGCATCGCCATCGGCGTGCGTTTTTGCCGTTTGAGCAAGATCCCATTTCGCGACATCGAAGAACACGGCCCGATCTGCGAGCCATCAAACGAGAGACGAAGCGGCTCAGGCACAATGGTGTCGCGTTTCTTACATCCGTAGTGCGACTTTGCCATCGCTCGATTCACCGAGCGGTTGCGCTTGCCGCAGGCGCGACGCTGCTTGACTTGCCTGCGGTGAGCGCGGCCCGATGGGCACGCGGTTAAACGAGGGCGCTATGAAAACAGCTTCTTCACGACTTCGCCGCCGTCGACGATCTTCATGGGGCGGCCGAGCGGGCTCATGTTTTCCTTGGCGGCGTCGACTCCCAGTGCCTGACAGATCGAGCAGAACAAATCGTTCGGAGTTACGGGGCTCTCTTTCACATCGCTGCCGTCTTTCGATGACGCGCCAATGACTTGCCCGCCTTTGATGCCGCCGCCTGCGATCGCTGCGTTGAAGACGCGCGGATAGTGATCTCGCCCCGCTCGCGGATTGATCTTCGGAGTTCGTCCAAACTCGCCGATCCACAACACGACTGTGCTGTCGAGCAGACCGCGATCCTTGAGATCCGCGACCAATGTCCCGAAGCCGGGATCAACGTCAGCAATCAAGTCGCGCGTGCGGTCGAAGTTGTCTTGATGAGTGTCCCAATTTCCCATTCGGCCTCGCGCATTGACTTCGACGAACGTCACTCCGGTTTCAACCAATCTGCGCGCCAGCAAGCAACCTTTACCGAAGTCCGAGTCGCCATACCGGGCACGCAGAGCTTGCGGTTCGTCATCAATCTGAAAGGCCTTCAGATTGGCGCTCGTCACCATCTTCGAAGTCTTCGCGTAAAGCTGACGATGATTCTCGACGACCGATTTGCCGCCGCGCGCCGCGAACTCGCCTTCGAGTTGATCGAGCACTCCGAGTCGCCGCTGATAGCGGTCGGTGTCAGTTGTCACCCGCGTGTTTTGCGGCAGGCTGCCCGGTTGATCGACGACGAACGGTTCGAAGTTCACTCCCAAAAACGCCGAGCCGATCGTCGGTCCGACCGACACCACTGCCGGCAGATCGAACTGATGATCTGCCAGTTCTTTCGCCAGTGAGCAGCCAAACGCCGGATGCTTCACACTGCCCGTCGGGGCGTAGCCGGTATGCAGTTGATAGGTCGCGCGAGGATGACTGCCCTCTTTATTGGTCATCGACCGAATGAGCGCGATGTCCTGCATCGCCTTCGCGGTGACGTCCCATCCTTCGGCGATCTCGATGCCTGCAACGGACGTTTTGATCGGCTTCGTTTCTCCGGCGGAATCGGTTCCAAATTTTGGATCGAAGCACTCGAACTGCGACGGTCCTCCGCCCATCCAGAGCACCACAAGATGCTTGCCCTGCTTCTTCAGCTCAGCCGCTTGCAGTGCGACAACGTCTCGCAAACTGAGTGTCCCGGCAGCAAACGCGGTCGCAGCCACTTGATAAAGAAAGCTGCGGCGACTGACTCCGCCGGGTGTAACTTGAACGACATCGTGCTGAGCAATGGACATGTTGAGAACCTCGTTTGAGAGGGAGTCATTCAGATCGTCTGTGTGACTCGCGACGTGCGCTGAGCCGTTCCGAATTCTGATCGCTAACGCTTCGACAAGAACTCGCTCGAATTCAGCAAGCTCCACATGAGGTCTTCAAACGCTTCGCGCCGATTGCCGACCTTCTTCAAGTAGCTCTGACAGATTTCGAGTTCCTTCTTCGAGGGCTCGCGAGCGAGCACCATCAAATACAGCTCACTGAGTGCGTCGACGTCGTCGGAGTACTTCTTCAGCAGTTCCGCCAACTTCGTGTTGCCGTCCGCTCGAAGCTGCGAAGAGATCTGCGGCGAGTTCATCAAGAAGAGTGCTTGCGGCACGTTGCCGGTGATGTCGTCCTGCTGCGTCGAAGGATCGAAGCCGAACACTTGATTGAAGGCATCGCGCGGACTGCGCAGAGCGAACCGATTCTGTGCCCCCGCTTGCTGCCCGGGTCGCGGTGCTTGCGGTCTCGGCTCTTCAATGCCGAGCACCTTCAGCAGCGAGCTATAGAGCTGATCGCCGCGCAAGCGAGTCGGCGTTGCCGATGCAAACGCCGGAGCGTCTTCGCTGAGTACTTTTTGTTGCACCTGTCGTTGATAGGTCTCGGTCAGTGCGATCGTGCGGAAGAGCCATTTCAAGTCGTGCTTTGACGCGACGAATCCTTTCGCGAGCGCATCGAGTGCTTCCGGGATCGAGCACTTGCGATCGGGACCGATGTCGTCGATCGGCATGTAGAAACCCTGACCGGTCAGCTCGCCCCAAATTCGATTCACGATCGCCTTCGCAAACCATTCGTTCTTCGACGACGTCAGCTCTTCAGCGAACCATTCGCGGCGATCGAGATCGTCGAGATCTCGCACGGTCGAGTTCGACGTCAGAAAGAACTTCGGATTGATCTTCGTGCCTTGAGCCGCCGGGTTATTCAGATCCGGCATGTAATGTTCGCTACTCCCTCGACCCGGCTGCTCGGGCGGTGCGGGCATCTCTTTGAACTCAGCGAGACTCAGCAATCCATCTTTGTCTTTGTCGGCATTCTCAAGGATGCGATCGAAGACTCGACCGAACGGAGCATTGCTGCCTTCTTCTTTTGAGAGCTTGCCGTCTCGGTTTCGGTCAGCGAATCGGAAGATGCTGTCGGCGTTTGCAAGCATGTTCTCGCGAATGTTGCTGCGGTCGGTGCGCGCGTTGAACGAGACGACTTCCCAACTACCGAGGTTATTGGGATCGGTGCGGCGAACAGTCACGCGCGGAAAGAACGCGGCGATCTCGTGAAACTGCTCTCGCTTCCATCGATCCCATGGATGGTTGTGACAGTTCGCGCATTGAATTTGGATGCCCATGAAGATGCGGCTGACTTCTCCGGCGACTTCGTTCGCATCGCCTTCATGAGCGAAGAACAGCGCCGTCTTGCCGTTCTCGCGAACTTCGCCCGTTGCCGTCAGCAGGTCGGTCGCGATCTTGTCCCAACTGCGGTTCTGCTTGAGCGCCTCCGTCATCCAATCGAGGAACGCGTTGTTCACAAGCGGCGCTCGCATGTTCGTCGCTCGTAGCAGAATGACGTCGCGCCAATAGCGAGCCCAACTGGCTGAGTACTCATCCGACGCGAGGAG
Organism: uncultured Planctomycetaceae bacterium; assembly: GCA_964573505.1. Lineage (GTDB taxonomy): Bacteria > Planctomycetota > Planctomycetia > Planctomycetales > Planctomycetaceae > AM-0621. The sequence goes on from CAZNMS010000026.1 coordinate 32,688, forward strand.
CTGATCGATGACCTTCGCGCGTTTATTGGGATCGGTATTGAGCCCGAAGAGAGTTGCTTCGCGAGCTGTCGGCACCGCTCCGGCAAGATCGATCGAGACGCGACGCAGGAAGTCTTCGTCATTCGCGAGTTTGGCGGACTCGATCTTCGCCGCTTTGAGATCCTTCACGATCGCACGATCGACCTCAGCAGCGATGCGAACTGCCGAGTCGTCTGCATTCGCGCTCGCGATGAGCAGCATGCACCCGGCGACAAGAGCCCCGATCCAATGAGTCAATTTCATAGCGTCATCCTCTCGATGCGGACGCGAAAGATTCACGGCAAGACTTGCGACATCGGCCCGGTCACGTCGGCTTCAGAGTACCCACTCACGGCCCAAAAGTGACAAGCGACCTTTCGAATCAGAGAGCTTGCGATTCGATGCATCTGCCTTTGTCGGTCGGGCAACGCTGCCGCATTACGCCGCATGAAACCGGCCTCGGTTGCGAAAGTTCCGCGCGGGTTGTTGACGATCGGTTGAGGAACTCAGCCGCTCCTCACTTGTAAGTCGCCGTCAAATCGAAGGCGGTCGTACGGAAGCGGTCAGCACTGCCGTCCTCTCGTACTACTAGTTCGCGATTTGTTGTCGACTTGCGCGCATTGTAGGGCGCGTTACATAGTCGCCTTTCGCTCTGCGAAAGGGATTGTCGGCTTTTGCTCCGCAAAAGCTTCCTTTCGCGGAGCGAAAGGCGACTATCGGATGCGGCTTCGCCGCGCCGTTAAACGATTCGCCCGGCATGGTCCGATGCCATCAACCGCCGAGCTTGCCGCACCGCGAAAGTGCGGGTTGTGCGGAATGCAGAAGCGCCATCCGCAGGCGCAAATCGGGACTCGCCACTGCAACCGGTCAAATTGGATGCGAGTCACGCAATGTCCGCTCCTCGCGACAGACTTTAATAGGGGGCCTCGAGTGGCACGGCTATGCTGCGATTCGACCTCGGCCTAGCATCCCCGCCCCTTTTTTGGCCCTATCAGACGAAGCGCTGACCGCCCCATGCGTAAGACTCAGTACCTCCATATCAGCAGCACCATTCCCCTCACTTCGCCCCGGCTACTGAAGACCGAGTATGCCATCACGGACGAAGTCTCGGATCTCGTTTCGACTGCGCGCGAGGACTTGATTCAGATCCTGAATGGTGAAGATCAACGCATCGTTGCGATCGTCGGCCCGTGCTCGATTCACGACGTCAACGCGGTGATGGAGTACGCGCGAAAGCTGCAACGAGTAGCGCATGACGTCCGCGATCGGATACTGGTCATCATGCGGGTCTACTTTGAAAAGCCGCGCACGACCGTCGGATGGAAAGGGCTTATCAACGATCCGCATCTCGATGACAGCTTCGATATCGGCACGGGGCTGAAGCTCGCTCGGCAAGTGCTCTTAGATGTCGCAAAGCTCGGACTGCCCGCCGCGACCGAGCTGCTTGAGCCCGTCACTCCGCAATACATCGCTGACCTCATCACGTTGACCGCGATCGGTGCGCGCACAACGGAGTCACCGACGCATCGTCAGATGGCAAGCGGGCTCTCAATGCCCGTCGGTTATAAGAACGGGACCGACGGTGAATTGCAGGTCGCGATCGACGCGATGATTGCCGCGAGGTCGCCGCATAGTTTTCTCGGCATCGATCAAGAGGGGCAGACCTGCATTGTGAATACGACCGGCAATCCGTTCGGTCATGTGATCCTGCGCGGCGGACGTTCGGGACCGAACTATCAAGCGACGGCAGTGGCGTCGGCGATTGAACGACTGAAGCAAGCCGGACTCGCTCCGGGACTGGTCGTCGATTGCAGTCATGCGAACTCGAATAAGGACTACCGCCGTCAGTCGATCGTTTGGGACGACGTCATTGATCAGCGCATCAGCGGCAATCGCAACATCATCGGCCTCATGCTCGAGAGCAATCTGCTCCCCGGAAAGCAGGATCTGCGCGATCCCAACAATCTCCAGTATGGAGTTTCGATTACAGACGGCTGCATCGGATGGGACGAGACCGAGCGATTGCTGCGCGACACTTACGCCAAACTGAAGTGAGCGAAGTAGGCGAGTCGCTCGGCGACTCGCAAAACAAACGGTCGAAACTCAAGCGAGGCTCAGCCTCCAACTGACGCGTTGTAGGACGGACATCTTGTCCGTTTTGTCCGGCGAGAGTGACGGCCGATAGCAGTCTCGACGGCCGAGAGCGGCCATCCTACGAGTCCGTTTTCATGATCTACCTCGACAACCATGCGACGACGCGCGTTGATCCGCGAGTGCTGACGGCGATGCTCCCGTTCTTCAGCGAGCACTACGGCAACGCGGCGAGCATCAATCATGCGTTTGGTTGGGTCGCAAAGGACGCAGTCGAGCACGCTCGTCAGCAAGTCTCATCGTTGATCAACGCCGACTCGCGCGGAGTCGTTTTCACGAGCGGCGCGACTGAGGCCAATAACCTCGCGATCAAAGGGCTCCTGCAACCGGCGCTGCGATCCGGTTCGCGACCGCACGTCATTGCGAGCGTCGCCGAGCATCGAGCCGTGCTTGAGCCACTGAAGCGACTCGAACGCGTCGGTCTTGCGGTCAGTTGGCTGTCCGTCGATGCCTGCGGGCAAGTCAGCGTGCAACAAATTGAGGATGCACTGCGTCCGGCGACGCTGCTCGTTTCGGTGATGGCGGCCAACAACGAAGTCGGCACTCTCAATCCGATCGCCGAGATCGGCGCACTCTGCCGCGAGTTCGATGTCCTCTTCCATTGCGATGCCGTTCAAGCAGCGGGCCGCATACCACTCGACTTCATCGCCAGTCACTGCGACCTCATGAGTCTCTCAGCTCACAAGCTCTACGGACCGAAAGGAGTTGGCGCTCTGATCGTTCGCAAAGGCTCGCGCGCATCGCGCCTCGAACCACTCTTCGACGGCGGCGGGCACGAATCGCACTTACGGAGTGGCACGCTGCCCGTACCGCTCATCGTCGGTTTCGGCACCGCATGTGAGATCGCTCAGGCAGAACTCGCGACCGAACCGCAGCGGTTGAGCGACCTGCGAGACTCACTTTGGACGCGACTCAAAACGGCGGTGCCGACACTGCTGCTCAACGGACATCCGACGCAGCGCCTGTCGGGTAATTTAAATTTCAGCGTGCCCGATATCGACGGCGAAGTCTTGATGAACTCGATCAAGGAGATCGCCGTCAGCTCCGGCTCCGCGTGCACGAGTGCCGATCCCGAACCCAGTCACGTACTGCGCGCCATCGGTCGCTGCGATCAACTGACGCGAGCAAGCCTGCGCTTCGGTCTCGGCCGCTTCACGACTGCCGCAGAGATCGACTTCGCAGCGGACTACATGATCCAGCTCTTGAGTCCGTCGCCATAGCTCGAAGAAACGCTCGGTAATGGGGCACGTCCGAGCTACGACTGCGGCGCATCACTGTGCCGCAGCGCCGATCGCAAGACTCGCGTGCTGATAGACCTCTTTGCCGTCGAGCACGGTCAGCAGCACTTTCGCTTGATGAATCTCGTGCGGCGGGATCTCGAACAAGTTGCGATCGAGCACGACAAGATCCGCTGCTTTGCCGACTTCGATTGAGCCCGTCTCACGTTCTTGAAAGCTGAGATACGCGCCGTTGATGGTGTAGGTCGCGAGCATGTAGCCGAGATCGACCGTCTCTTCGGGCAGCCATGCGGCGCCCGGCCCCTGCTTCAAGCCGCGTCGGGTCACGGCAACTTGAATGGCATCGAGCGGGTTCATCGACGTCACTGACCAATCACTGCCGCAAGCAATCACTGCTCCCGTATTGGCGATGCTGCGAATCGGATAGAGCCAGCGCGAACGCTCGGGACCGAGCACCGGGATTGTCATGTCGACGATGTAGGGATCGGCCCATGCCCAAAACGGCTGAAAGTTCGCGACCACTCCCAATCGTCGAAACCGCGCGATGTCCGGCGGATCGAACAGTTGAATGTGAGCAATGTGATGCCGCGAGTCGCGCTTGCCGTTGCGCTGCTGCGCGAACTCAAGCGCATCGAGCGAGCTTTGAATGCCGAGATCGCCGATCGCATGAATGTGAATCTGAAAGCCGAGCTTATCGAGCTCCAATGTCAGCGGCTTAAGCACGTCGGGCGCGACATTGAGCCATCCGCGTTTCTTGTCATCGGGCTTTCCGTCGCTGTCGAGATAGGGCTGCAAGAGTGCTGCCGTCTGCGATTCGATGACGCCGTCTTGAAAGATCTTCACGGCGATCGGCCTCAAGCGCGGACCTTTGAATTTCTCGCGCCACTCAACGTACTGCGGGATCTGAGTCATGCCTTTCGCCGCGTCGTACCACAATGAGCCGACCGTCTTGACCGTGAGTTCGCCCGAGCGATCGAGTTCCGAGAACGCCTTCAAGTGCTTGTCGGTCATGCGTGCTTCTTGCACCGACGTGATGCCGAACTCATTCGCCATCTTCATTCCGCGCCGCAGTCCGGTGACATGCTCTTCGTGCGTATAACCGGGGATTTTTTCGACGACCAATCGCGACGCTGACTCGCGCAGAGTTCCGGTCGGCTCGCCCGTCTTCGGATCGCGTTCAATGCGTCCGCGCGGCGGATCGGGAGTCTCCTTCGTGATGCCCGCAATTTTCAGCGCCGCCGAATTCGCCCATGTTGAGTGACCATCAAAGGCATCGAGCAGCACCGGTCGGTCCGAGACGATCTTGTCGAGCAACTCTTTCTTCGGATTGCCGCCCATCAGAGTCAGCGGCCATCCGCCGCCGCGCAGCCACTTCTTGTCGGGGTTCTTGTCGGCGTACTTCTTGAGCGCATCCAGAATCTCATCGAGCGACGTCATGTCATTGATATTACATTCGCCGAGCTCAATGCCGCCGCCGATGAGATGCACGTGGGAGTCATGAAAGCCCGGCAGTAGCAGCTTGCCCTTCAGATCGACCCGCTGAGTCTGCGGTCCGATCCACTCGGCGACCCCTTTGTCGGTCCCGACATAGACGATCCGCTCGCCGCGCACCGCAACGGCATCCGCCCAACTTCGAGTCGCGTCGACGGTGTAGACCGCTCCGCCTTGAAACACGATGTCCGCCGGCTGCTTCGCTTCCTGCGCGACCGCTAACGAACTCCCGAGCAACGCAACGAGCAACGCCATTCGCTTCAGCATGAATCGTCCCTTGAATGCGTCCTAACGCGGTGCGAGCGCCAACGCTCGTAGCCGAAATCGTCAGATTTCGGTGCCGCAGTGACTGAGTTCGAAGTCTCGCGACGCTGCGCTTTTGACCTATGGTCGCCTTTCGCTCCGCGAAAGAGCGTCTTTAGGGCGTCCTCGTGCGAACG
>CAZNMS010000027.1:0-19256 GCA_964573505.1 uncultured Planctomycetaceae bacterium
CTTCCCGGCTTGAGCCGCGACCTTCAACAACAACGAACCCGAGCCGCACGTCGGGGCGTAGGCAGTCGTGGCCGCGACAGTGTTCTCCGGCGAGATGCCGATGACGCGAGCGATGATGCGACTGACTTCAGACGGGGTATAGAACTGCCCCTTGCTCTTGCCGCTTTCGCTGGCGAAGAGCCGCATCAAGTACTCGTAGGCGTCGCCGAGAATGTCATCGTGCTCGGCCCGGCTCTTGGAGAAATACAGCTCTAAAAATGGCTCTTTGCGGAAGTCCTCAAGCTCGGACGCATGCTCTTTGCCAGTTACTTGAAGGGCATCGGCAACGGAGATTTGGGCGACACTCTCGAAACGGCGGACGGCCGACAGTTGATGCGTTTCGGCCAAGAACATCGCCGTCAGTTGCTCACCGTGTTTGGGAGATTCGAGATCTCGCGCTGCGTTTATGGAACCGCCGAGCGGCATGTCATCGAAGGTGTCCCCACCGACGAAGCATTGCAACTCCCTGAAAGTAATGTGTCATATTTGCTACAGAGTTGGGATCTGCTGCTGGGCGTCGAGCAAGCCTCGGGACGCAGCGTCGAGATCATCAACACGATGGTCGGAGTGAAGCAGTCTGTCGACACCCTCGAAGGGATCTCGCGGCATACGGCGCTGAGTGTGCCGGAGCTTCGTCAGCAGCACCCGGCTCCTGATCCAGAACTGGAAAGACAATCGGTTCTCACTTCGGGCTATTTGATGGCGTGAAGTAGGTCCGAACTGAAGAGGTCGTCGAGTTCTCGGATTCCCGGCTCCAATGTTGGGGACATGAGACCTTCTTCCGTGTGGTCCGCTCCGAGCGAGTGCAGGAGTTCGTGAGCGAGCACTGTGAGCAGGTCGTAGCCGTCTTCGGAGGAAGTCGGGGCCGAGTCGTCGGTGTGCCAACCGAGTCCGGTTCCGTCGTCGTCGAGGATGATGAGGTTGCTGGCGAGCGTTAGGCCGAGGGCTCGGCGGTCGTTCATGTCGGCGATTGAGATGTTGATCGCGCTCAGGCGAGCGACTTCGTCGGCAGTGAGGCTCGGTGCGAGCAGATTGATGATCGTGCTCAGCGCTTCGCGGGCTTTGGGCTCGGTGAGCTTTGTGATGTCGGTCGATGACGATCGGACTTCAGTCGCGGTGAGTGGTGCCGCTCCGGGGTCGGTTGCTCCGGTGCGGACGATGTCGAGGCCGTTGAGGGCCCAGCCGTTTTGCGCGCCGCCGAGGTCGGCGATCGAGATGCCGATGAAGCCGTCGTTGTTGAGGTCACGGGCAGAGGCGAAGTAGAGGCTCGTGAAGAGTGAAGCCGTTGTGGCAACGAACTGTTGGCCGGCTCCTTCGACGGTGAGTTGCAGTTGATCGAAGGCGGTGCCCGTGTAGGAAACTCGGTCGATATAGACGCGGACGTTGTAGGTTTGACCGGGTTGCGCTTCGACGTTGAAGGTGCGCTGCGGTTCAAGCGACGAGCCGTAGTGGCCGTCTTGATAAAGCGCGGTCGTCGTCTTTCCGGGGGCGATGTTGTTGTTGAAGCTGTTCGTCATCGAGTGCGTCCATCCGAAGCCGTTCGTCGCGGGCTTTGCGTCTGTTGACACCGGGATGAAGCCGGCGGCGGTCGGGCTTTGAGTTGTGCCGAGGCCCTTGTTGAAGTCGAGCCGACGGACGCTCGGGATGACAAAGTCGAGGAATGCGCCGCTCGCGAGCGTTGTGTGATAGAGACCGTTGATCGAGTGCAGGTCGATTGTCGGCGTGCCGGACTTTGTCGGGCTTTGCAGTTGGAACGTGATGCTGCCGTTCGTCACCAGTACTTGAGTGCCGAGATAGCTTTGATTGGCGTCCGGCGTTGTGATCGTGCCGAGCGAGCTGCTCACGGTGATGAGCGTGCCGTTTGCGGCTCCGGGGACGGCGGCTGTAATCGTCGTGACAGTAGAGCCGTTCGCGTCGATCGCTCCAAAGTTTGCTGTCGGAGTGATTGGCAAGACGGCAGACAGCGGGACGATTTCGAGACCGCTGACGCTCCATCGTCGGTCGTAGAAGTTGCCGTCGTTGTGCGAGAACGTGAGGTCGAGCAGGCCGCCGCTGACGGTCACGTTGAATGTCGTTTCGATGTAGTTGCCGTGCTTCAGCGGCATGTTCGAGACAACGGGCGTGCCGTTCGCGACGAGCGACAAACCTTGATGATCGCCGACTCCGCCGATCGTTGCGTGAACCGAGTAGTCGCCGTCAGGCAGGGCGACTCGGAACGTGCCGGGAGCTGTGCCTCGATGCGCGTCGCGGACGAGATCCGATGTCGCGAGTCCGGCGATTGGGCCTTGCGCGTTGCTGTCGGGTTGAGTCAGCCATCCGTAGCCGCGGGCTTCGGTGAAGAGGTCGGAAGGGATGACTCCGAGGTAGCCGTTCGGATTCGTGACGGCGTCAAACGGGCTATAGGTCGCGCTGTTCGGTGTGTTGAAGTCGAAGTTACGCGCGGTCACGGCTCCGTATTCGATCGCGATGCTGCTGTAGGCTTCGCCGGTTGGCGTTGTGAGTTCGACGGCAACGAGTCCGCCGGCACTCGGACGACGTAGCGAGAACGTTGCTTGCCCGAGTGCATTTGTTGTTACCTGATAACCGTCGAAGCGAGTGCTGGCGTCGGTGCCGACGAGCGTGCCGTTCGAGGGCTTGATTGTCACGAAGCTGTTGGCCGGAGCGTTGAAGATCGTGAAGGTGTCGACCGTCGTGCCGTCGGCAGTGAGCGGGCCGCTGACGTCGAAGCCCATTGTGAGCAGGACGGCGGGGACGATCTCGATGCCGTGAATGCTGATGCGGCGGTTGTCGTCGTCGGACGGATCTTTGAAGCGCAGATCGAGACTGCCGTCTTGCACTCGAGTCACGAAGCTGACGCTGTTCGACTTGCCGTTCGCCGTTGAAAGATTGCTCGCGAGAACTTGTCCGTTGTCGCCGTTGAGGATTTGGAAGCCGGTGTTGGCGGCGTTCCATGAGCCGTAATCAACGGTCACAAGCACGTAGCCGTTCGGGACATTGGCGGTGAAGGTGCGCCATTGCGACGGGTTCGGCAGATCGAAGAAGTGGCCGTCGTCGCTGAGGTCGGCGAGCGTGCCGGTTGTTGTCGGTCGGTTCACGAAGCCGGTTGTCGCGCGGTCCCAGCCGTAGGTTCCGGGAGTGCCCGGTGCTCCGACGGCGGTCGGGTTGTAGACGGTGTCTTGCGGGACTCCGGTGAAGCCGGTTTGCGTTGCGGTCTGAGTGCCGTTGTTGAACTTCTCGTTGAAGTCGAACTTCAGCGGATTGACGAGCGGGCTGACCGGTTCGATCGGCAGGCGTTGAATGCCGATGATCGTGATCGGTTTGAAGGCTGTCGGTTGTCCGCCTTGCACGAAGATCTGCGGGGCGACGAGCGAGAACGAGTTGCCGAACGTGTCGAGGTTCAACGTGTTGCCGGGCGGCGTGCCGGGTCCGGCGTAGCCGGGGGCTCCGCCGTCGATCGTGATCGGCTGCAGGATCGACGGTTGCACGTTGAGCACGTCGTTTCCGGCGAGGCCGTTCACTCGCAGCGTGTCGATGCTGCTCGTGAAGACGATGTCTTCGGCGGCGGGGTTGCCGCGCGTGACGGTCGTTGTCGTTGTTGTCGTCTTGATCGAAAGTTCGTCGACGGCGGCGGTGCCGTTAATCACCACTGCGTCCGTGCCGCCGAGATCGACGATGTTGACGGTGCCCGAATTGGTCGCGGGCAAATCCGGGTAAGTGATGATGAAGGTGTCATTATCGTTACCGCTGCTGATCGTCGTGCCGGTTCCGGAATCGAGTTCGGCAGCGATCGTCAGACGCGAGCCGTTTGTGTCGGCGTCGCCGCTATCGGCGGTGATCGCGAGCGACTTACCGGCGGTCAGATGCGACGTGCCGGTCAACGTGATGTCGTCTCCGGCTTCGAGAGTGAGATTGCCGCCGATCGCACTGAGGCTGACTCCAGCGTTGACGGTGATGTTGTTCGAGCCGACGGTCTCGATGGCTTTCAAGAGTATGTTGCCGGTCGTGCTCGTGATGTTGTTGGCGATCGTCAATGAGCCCGAAGTCGTGCAGATCGCGATGTCTCCGCTTGTCGTCATGACGCCCGACGTCGAAGCGAGTTGAGTGACCGTCAAGCCTTGCGAATTGATGACGAAGAAGCCGCCCGCGCCGCCGACTCCGGCAATGTTGCTGACCGTTGTTTCGAGCGGATCGAGGGCTGAGCCGACTCCGTTGAGGGCTCGGAGCAAGGCGGCGTTTGAAGTGATGTTCGTTGTCGTGCCGTTGCTGTCGACGATTGATCCGGATGCGGCGTCGATTGTCACTCGGCCATTGGTCGTGCCGGTTGAGATCGCTTGCAGCAGCGCGTTGCCGGTGCCGCCGAGCAGCGAGTTAATCGTGATCGCGACGGCATCACTCGTGTCGTTCGTTGTGACGATCGACGAGCCGACTTGCATCGTGAAGTTGTCGGCGGCGCTGAGTGCGAACTCTTGATTGACGTTGAGCGTGACAGTGCCCGCGCCCGCATCGAGCTTGCCGACGAGCGTCAGTGCGTCGCCGGTTGTGATCGTTGCTTGAGTGCCGGTAAGGCTCGTCAGCGTGAGGCTGTTGTTGTCGACGACCGTGATGTTGCCGCCGGTCGCGGTTAGCGCGCCGATGAAGTCATTGGCAGCATCGTCGAGAGTGATGTCGCCGGTGCCGGAATCGAGTTCCGTCGCGCCGGTGACGAGCAGTGCTCCGCTATCGGTGATCGCTCCGCTTGTTGTGACGTCGAGCGTGCCGTTGATTGAGGATGCGCCAAAGTCGAGTGCGTTTTGATCGACGAGCACGGTGTCTCGGGCGGTGATCGAGAGCGTGCCGCCGAAGTCGTTTGTTGGAGAGTCGAGCGTCACCGTTGCTTCGGGTGCGCTGATCGTCGTCGTGCCGTTGATGGTGAGTGCGCCGCTATCGGTCAGTGTTGTCGTTGCGCCTTTGGCACTGGCGGCGGGGAGTTGCACGGTCAGTGCGAGATCGCCGGTGATGGTCGACGTGCTGAGGTCGGTCGGGCCGATGTCGATCAAAGTGACGTTGTGCGCGTTGAGTCCGATCGACCCCACGAAATTGTTGTCCGTGTTGTCGAGCGTGATGTCGAAGCCGGTCGCGGTCAGTGAGGTAGTGCCGGTGATCGTTGCGGGGCCGCTTTGAGTGACGTTGCCTCCGGCGGTCAGCACGAGTTTGCCGCTGAGTTGCAGCGTGCCGAGTTCGATGTCGTTGCGATCGACGATCGTCGCGTCGTCGGCTGTGAGCGAGAGGGCTCCGCTGAAGTCGTTGTTGGCGTCGTCGAGCGTGACGTCGAAGCCGGTCGCGGTGATCGTTGTTGTCCCGATGATGCTCAGCGATCCGCTGTCGGTGACGGTGCCGTTCGCGGTGACAGAAAGATTACCCGAGACCGTTGAGGCTCCGAGATCGACTGAGTTCTTGTCGGTCAGCGAGACGCTGTTCGTCGTGAGGAAGACCGTGCCGACGAAGTCATTGTTGGCGTCATCGAGAGTGACCGTGCTGCCGAGACTGAGCAGCGTCGTCGTGCCGTCGATTGTCAGCGTGCCGGTTTGAGTGACGTCGCCGCCGGTTGCCAGTTGCAGCTTGCCGGTGAGCGCCGTTGTGCCGAACTCGAAGCTGTTGCTGTCAACGAGCGTCGCGTCGCGAGCGGTCAGCGTGACGCTCGACATGAAGTCGTTCGCCGGTGAGTTGAGCGTGATGTCGTGCGTGCCGACGTTGAGCGTTGTCGTACCGCCGATGCTGAGTGTGCCGCTGTCCGTGAAGTTGCCGGTCAGAGTGGAATGGAAACTACCCGTCAGTGTGACGTCGCCGAGATCGACGTTGCCGGCGGCATTGAGCAATGCGTCATTGCCGTTGAGCGAGACAGAACCGCCGAATTGATTGGCTACTGCGTCGAGCAGAATGTCACTGAGGTTCGCGTCGAACTGAGCCGTTCCAGTGACCGTCAATTGGCCGTCGGTGATGTCGCCGTCGGTGAGGATCGAGAGCGTGCCCGTTGCGATGACCGTACCGAGCGCGAGTTCGCTCCTGTCTCGCAGGTCGATGTTGTGACCCGATGCGGAGACGGCCCCGATGAAGTTGTTGGTCGGCGTATCGAGCGTGATGTCGTGCGTCAGCGCGGTGAGTTGTGTTGCTCCTATCACATTGATGGCACCGCTGTCGGTGATGTTGCCGGAGGCGTTGACGGTCAGCTTGCCGGTGATGTTCGAGCTGCCGAAGTCCAATGCGGACGTGCTGCCGATGTCGACGTTGAGGCCGTTGAAGGAAGCGGCTGATTGGAAGCTGCTCGCGGTGACGACGATGTCGAAGCCGGTCGCGGTGAAGGAGGCGGCTCCGGTAGCGCTGCTTGATGAAGCGCTGAGCTTGCCCCCGGCAGCGACGTCGAGCGTGCCGGTCGCGGTTGCGGTCAGCGTGAGCGCATTGGCGTCGTTGATCGAGATGTTGTTGCCGGTCAACGAGACGGACGATTGGAAGTCGTTTGTGTTGCTCGTCAGCGCGATGTTGCCGGTGCCTGCATCGAGCGTTGTTGAGTCGGAGACGGTGATTGTCGTCGCGTTCGCTTGAGTGATGTTGCCGGTCAATGCGACATCGAGTTTGTTGAGCGTCACGTCGCCGTTGATCGCGAGTGAGTCGACTCCGGTGCCGCCGATGATTTGCAGGTTCGAGACGTTCGCAGCGGATGAAAGGCCGCTGATCGTGATGGCGTCAGAGCCCTGCGGAGTCGTCGTGTTGACGATCATCGTCGTCGTGTTGCTGACCGCGAGGGTCTCGAACGCGATGCCGCCCGTTGTGCCGCTGATGATTAGCGCGGGGATCGTGCCCGTTGCGAAGTCGACGCCGTTCGCGATGTCGATGACGTTGTCGGCGTTCGGTGCGTCGAATGTGACCGAGGTGAAGTTGGTCAAGTCGACGGGTTCGAGATTGCTGAAGTGAATCGTCGATGCGCCGAACGTGATCGTGCCGTTGCCGGGCGTTGTGCTGCTCGGCGAATACGTCGCGTCTTGACCGGTGCCGATGACGCTGAGCTTGTCGTCGTCGGCGTTGTTCGGATCTTCGAGGCCGTTGACGCTGATGCCGCCGCTCGGGATCGGGTTGCCGTCGCTGAGATCAATAATGAAGAGGTCGCTGCGGTCAGTCGTGCCGTTGAGCGTCAACGCTCCGGCACCGCTGAGCGGAATCTGTTGCAACGTGACTGCGCCTTGAGTGACGACGATGTTCGAGCCGTTCTGTGTGACGACGATCGGGCCACTGAGGTCTGATGGCGCGGTGATCGTTGTCGGGCTGCCGGCTGTCAGAAGCGTTACACCGTAGTCTTCGACTTCGCCGTCAGAGGCATCGCCGCTCGGACTAAGGCCGCCGGCGGTGCTGAGTCGGAAGCGAGCGAACGTGCTGCCGAGCGTTGATCCGGCGGGGATCGTGAAGCTCAAGACGATCGTGCCGTCCGTCGTGCCGAGATCCGTTGAGTTGAAGATGTGCTCGCCGACGTCGTCCCAATCGCCGTCGCGGTTGAAGTCGATCCAACCGTCGAGCCTATTGCTCGCTGCGTCTGCGTTTTGGAGATCGACAGAGATGCTTGCGATCGTGCTGACGGACGATGAGCGGATCAAAGTCGCGAGGAAGGCGATGCCGTCATCGTCGCTGTGAGCAGATGCCGTTGCGCTCGGGCTGCCGTCGCTATCAGCATCGACGGACGCGCCGAGACGCGGGCCGCCGATGATGTGATTGGCTCCGCTATCGGTCTTGAGCGTCGGGTACGAAGAGGCGAAGCCGGACTGCGCGGAGGTCGGAGCGTCGCCGAAGTCGTAGAGGAAATTGCTCGTTGTGAGCACGACGTCGTTGCCGTCGCCGCCTTGATAGTCGACGACGTAGTTGATGCCGTTTTGCACGACCGTGAAGCCGTCGGGGATGCCGTCAAATTCACCGACGATCGTCGATGAGGCATCGACGTTGTTGATGATGATGAGCTGCGATCCGAAGCTCGGGATCGCGAGCGTGCTGATGGCGAGCGCGGCTCCGGTGAGCGTGACGATGCGGTTCGCGCCGGCGATCTCCAATTGGTCGTAACCGGATCCAGCGACGTTGCCTTGCACTTCGACGTTGTAAGTCGAACCGACTTCGAAGGTGTAATTTCCATTCACCGTAAGCTTGCCGGGTGAGTTGCCGGGCGCTGTCGAGCTGCCGGTTTCGGCGAGCACGGGGCCATTGATCGAGCCTTTGCCGCTGAGCGTTGCGTTGTCTTCAACGGTGACTTGCGATGTGTTGACTGCCGCGTTGAGCACAAGCCGATTGCCGGACTCGATAATGATCGGACCGGAGAAGTTTTGTGTCGGGCTGCTCGGAATGGTGAGCGTGCCCGTGCCGCCGACGATTAAGCCGCCGCTGCCGGTGAAGGTCGCGTTGAGGATGCTGTTTGTGTCTGTTGAGTTGATCGTCAGCGCGCCGCTGCCGGTGTTGATCGCCGCGTTGACGATGACGCTGCCGCCGGTGCGAACTCCGCTGCCGTTCGGATAGCCGTAGGACGTCAGCGTGATCGGGCCATTGGCATTGAGGTTCGTGAAGAGCACGAAATCGGCACCCGTCGCGAGGTCGATGTAACTGTTGCTACCACTGACGGAGAGGTTGATGTTGCCGAGCCCGAAGATGTTGTCTCCGGCATGCAGCAGGACTCCGTGCGACGCATTGACCGGACGGTTGAGATTGATGTCGTTGCGAGCGGTGATGTTGAGGTTCTGCGTTGTGAGCGAGACGTTGACCGGCGGCTGTCCCTGAATGAGGACGGCTTGCGGATTCACATTCACCGAACCGCTGACGAGCGTGCCTTCGAAGTCGACGAAGCCCGTCGAGGTGAGGTTGATGGTGTTCGCCGACCAGTTGCCCGGAACAAGATCGTTGCCCGAGATGACGGTGATCGTGCCGCTGTTGCCCGGGACGGTCAGAGTCGGCGCGATGATCTCGCCCTGCGCGATGAGCGTGATGGAACCGCTGACCGTGCCGATGATCGCGTCGTTGAGCGCGATGCCGGTGCCGGTCGGTTTGCCGCCGTTGAGATCCTTCAGAGTGATCGGGACGAGCCGCGCGATGACGGTTGGGTCGGTCAGTGTTTCGTAGGCGACGTCGATGCGTGAGAGCGCGGAACCACTGAGCGGCGTTGTGTCGGATGCATTGAGGTAGAAGGTCGCGGTCTGCGGATTGTTCGTCGTGCCGTAGATCGTCACGAAGCCGGGAACGACTTGCGGAGCGGGCACGGAGACGCCGTTCGGAACCGCCGTGAGATAGGCCGAGAAGACGAAGCGACCATTGCTGGTGACTCGCGCCGCGAATGTCTCTCCATTGGCGTTGATCGTGCGGTAATAAGTCTTACCTGTGTTCGGATCGCGGAACATATCGCGGCCCGTGAGCGGGTCTTTCGCGACGGTGTTGCCAGTCGTTGTGAACGGGATGAGGTCGAGACGTTCCGGGTTGCTGACCGCGTTGCCGGAGCTGTCGACGACGTTGCTCGACGCGCTGAAGTTCGGCGTATCGGCGTAGTAGGTCGCTCCGTTGAGTTGCGACTCGAAGCGGTATTGGCCTTCAAATTGGCCGCTTTGCACGAGGTTGCCGTAAGCGATGATCGTCAGCGACGGCAGCGGATTGCCGTTGCGGCCTTGCAGCTTGCCGTTGACCGAGACGTCGCCGTGCTCGGAGATCAGCGTGATGCCTTGATCGCTTTCGAGCGTGCCGTTGATGCGGATCGAGCTGCCGGACTGAATGACGATCGGCTCGGCGGTGCTCAATGTCACCGACGTGCTCGCGAAGACGACGTCGACGTTTGAGGTCAGCGAAACGGCATCCGGTGCGGTGAAGCCGCTGTTGAGAATCAACGTGCCGCCGGCATCGAGCGTCAGGCCGCTAGTGGCAGTGACGGTGTTCGTGACGCCGCTGACGGGTTGCAGCGTTAGCACTCCGTCGGCGACGAGCGAGACGTCGGCGTTCGTGCCTTTGGCCGTGACGATGCCGACATCGAGATCGCCGTTGGTCGTGACGCTAATTGAACCGTCGTTGTTTGTGAGGGATGTCAGAACGATTCCATTGTCGGTTTCGCCGACGCTGTCGATGTCGGTGATCGAGACGCTGCCGGTTGTGTTCGTCAATGAGGCGACGGTGTTGAGCGACATCTCAATGCCGCTGATGCCGTTGCCGCTGACGACGGTCAGTGTGTCGGCGATGAGATCGACGTCGGTGTCTTCGGGAGTGAGTTCGGTGATCGAGCCCCCGGCGGTCAGTGAGAGATCGCCTTCGCTATGCAATGGCTGCGTGAGAGCGAGTTGTCGATTGGCTTCTTCGGTCGCGAGCGCCGTTGCGTTCGGCAGACCGACGTAGTTGTTGGCGGTGAACCAGTTGATGAGCGACGTTCGCGCCGCAGTGACATCGAGCGTTGCGTAAGTGGCTTCCGTGAGATCGGGAGCGTTCGCGGACAAGAAGCCTGCGTTACGGAGCGCACCGCTGAGGTAGCTCAAGCGAATCGTTCGCGCTTCGTCTTCGGTTGCGGCGAAGACACCGGCGTTTAAGTAGCCGATCTGCATGTTGCCGGTTGCGGACAACGTGATGTCGTTCGCGTCTTTGTTCGTCGCGCTGATGACGTGCTCGACGATCAAGTTGCCCTTTGTGTCGACATTCAACGAGCCGTCCGCGACGACGATGTTCAACGTCAGCGGCGCGGTGCCGGTGTTGTTGATGACGACGTTGCCGGGGCCGCTCGTTGCGAGTTCGATACCGGTGACAGCGGTCTTCAGTGAGTACGCCGCGTTCGTTGAATCAATGCTGAGCGCTCCGCCGCCAATCGTTGTGCCGCTGCTTTGAGCAAATGACTTCGACGTCAAAAGGTCGATCGCGCCGCTGCCGGAGATCTCGCCGACGGTCAATGTGCCGAACGTTGTGAGGCTGATGCTGCCGTTCGCGTTGCTCAGCGTGCCGAGCGTTGTGAGGTCGCCGACGTTGATCACGCTGACGTTGCCCGTGCCAGTGTTGCTCAGTGTGAGTTCGCTGATCTGCGCGTTGAGCGCGATGCCGGTCTTTGCCGTTGCGTGAATGCTCTTCGCGGTCGCCGCTCCCTGCGATTGCGCGATTGATCCCCCGGCGGCAGTGAAGGTGATGTCGCCCGTTGCGGACTCGTTCGTGAGCGTCGTGCCGTCGAGTGTGATGCTGCCGGAAGTCGCTCCGGCAGTGAGTGTCAGCGGGCCGTTCGTTGTTGTGAGCGAACCGTTGATGTCTCCGGTAATCGAGCCCGATCCGTCGGTGCCCGCTGCGACGCTGAGCTTGTTCGTCGTGCTGAGGTTGCCGACGAGCGCGATGTCTCCGGCAGCGTCGATGACGATGATGTCGAGCGTTGAGACTTCGCCGCCGATGCTCGCGTTGCGTGAGGCAGTGACCGTCAGCGTGCTCTGCGCATCAGCGGTGTTGTCGGCATCGGTTTGCACGTTGCTGGCGGGACCGAGCAGCGCGTCTCGACCGGCAGTGATGTTGATGTTGCCGTCGGACAGAACTTGAGCGATCGCGGGCAATGTTCCGGGAGCGGCTCCGTCAGGCACGAGGCCGTTGATCGAGGCATCGCGACCGGCGCTGAGCGTCACGCTCTGATCGGTGCCGGTCGATTGCACGATGGCGCTGATCGAGAGGTCGTTGCCCGCAGCAATGGTGAGGCCGCTCACCGCGCTGATCGACGGGGCGTTGTATTCGCCTTGATAAGCGGGACCGAGAGTTTCGGTCTGCACTTCGGTGACGAGCACGGTTTGCTGCTCGGTGATGTTCTGAGTGGCCCACTGAGTGACCGACTTATTGGTCACGACCTTTGTCGTCGAGCTGCCGACTTCGTACTTCGGTCGCAGGTCGTAGAGATCAACCGCATTGGTCACGAGCTGATAGGAGAGCTGCAACCGCGTGTCGGTGATGTCGCGATAAGTCGAGGTCCAATTGGCGGTGTAATCGAGGAAGGACTCGTTGAGATTGGTGCCGGTCCAATAGCTGTTGGTCTGAGTGATGTAATGGTGCCCGTCGCTTTCTGACTCGTCGTTCCATCTGCCATTCGAGCCATAGAACTCGAGGGCGGCTGCACCGTCGCCGCTCGGCTCACCCGGATCCCAGTTACGGTAGTTGACGTAGGTCGAACCGCCGATTCGGAAGTAGCGATCGACGTCATAGAGCGTGTGGTTGCCGTTGAGATTCCGCAGCACCCATGCCCATGAGTCATCATTGAAGTGCTTGCCGCCGACCCAAACTTGTCCGCCGTTTCCAACCAGCGCATCGACCGCTGCGTTCTGAGTCCCATTCAAAATGTGCGCAAGACTTTGATAGGCACCGGCGGAGTCATGCAGCGAGATCGGAGTTGCACCTAAGAATCCGCGCACGGCGTTGAAGGTGTCCCATGAGATGTAGGAGTCATTCAGAGCGTTATCGAAGGTCTTGCTTGTGTTGTTGTAGCTGTAGTTCGAGGTGTAGTAGTTGCCGAAGGGCGTCGTGCCGACTTTGGTGCTAGCACGCGTCGTCAACAAATTGACGTTGTTGATGGACGCCGTCGTTTCGAAGTAGCCGTGCTTCACGTTCGAGTAACGATTGACGGCGTCGTAATTCACGTCGCGGGTCGTCGAGTTGTACCACTCGGGCAACTGGCCCTCTGAAGCATTCGTGCCGTCGCTGAGGAAGTAGTCGCGCATGCCGCTGTCGCGGTAGTCGACGGCCCAGCGTCCGATGCTGTTGTCGTCGTCCGTCGTATAAGCACCCCAGAAGACGTATCCATTTCCGTCGGCATCGTGCGAGTAGGGGTCGTACCTCAAGCGTTGCTCGTAGGTCACCACATTGGCCGAGCGGTCCTGCACGTAGTTCACAACGGCTCTGTCACGGAAGTTACCGACGTCTTCTTGCACCGTTGTGGGCGTGCCTTGCGAGACGACTCGGAGGATGTCGTTCTCGGCACCGGTCGGCAGGACGATGTACTTGTCGCGCAGGCCGTCGATCGACAACTGCCGCGTGACCGTGCTGCTGTATTGCTTGTAGGTCAGCGTTGCGCCGCTGCCGCCGTTGTATTCATAGGTTGTGTCGAGCTGCGCCGTCGTGAAGCTCGTCGCCCAACTGGGGCTCCATCCGGCGATTGTTGGGATTCCGTTGATCGTGCGATTGGTCGCGAAGTTGCTGAAGCTCGCGACATAGAGCTTGCGATAGCCGAGCTTGATCAAGACCGAGTCGCGTTGCAGATCGGTGAGTGCGCCCCACTCGGTTGTTGATGACGGACGCGTGAAGGTGCCGAGCGTGATGATGTTGCCCGTCAGCGGATCGAAGACCTTTGAGAAGTCGAGCGCGGGATCGTCGTTCGAGTAGTCGATGTCTTCGATGAAGTATTTTCGAGTGACGTTCGTTGTCGCGTTGTAGTAGCCGATCTGAGTGAGGCTCATGTCGGCCGTATGGAACTCGCTGCCGACGCGCACGCTTTCGGTGCCGACTTGGCGCGTTGTCTCGGTCGTCACAAAGGTGACTTCGGGGACGAGGATCGTGCCGGTCGCGACTTGCTGCGTGCCGGTGACGACGTCGATCGTCAGCGGAGTGGTGACGATGATCGGTCGCGTGACAGTGACAGTGTTCGAGCCGACCGACGATGTGCCGAGCACTTCAATGTCGCCGCCCGCGATGATCGAGGCCGCTCCGGTGCTCGTGAGTTCGCCGCCGATGATCTCGACGTCGCCGCCAATGAGGTCGGCAATCGTCAGTGCTCCGAGCAGTTGCGACGTCGTCGCGAACGGGTTCACTCCGGCGCGGACATCGAGCGTGCCGGTTGCGGTCACGGTGCCGAAGAAGCTCGCGCTGCTCGTCGCGTTGATGACGACTCGACCATTCGTCGCGGTGTTGAAGATGAGTCCGTCGAGATTGAGTTCATCGCCGAAGATATGAATGAGCTGATCGCTGACGATCGTTGCTGGGTTCTGTGTTCCGGTTGCGGCACCGAGCATGAAGAGTCCGCTTGCTCGCAGATCGACTTGTGAGCCCGCGTTGCGAGTCTGCACGTAGCCGTCGGCGGCGATCATGACTCCGTCGACGTTGAACTCGATGAGGTCTCCGGCATTGACCGCACCGTCAACGATGACGAGCCCGTCGGTGATGCGAATGGTCGAAGTGTCCGCCGTCACGACGCTGCCGGCTTTGTGCGTTTGCCCGATGACGCCGCTCAATGCGAGTTGCTCGGTCGCAGCCAATGTCAGCGTGCCGCCGACGTTCGTTGTGACCGTGCCGCCGCTGATGCGGATCGGTTCGTTGTTCGCGTCGAGCAGCGGATCGCCGTTGCTGTCGGTTGCGAAGACGAACTTCGTGACGATGAGTCCGAAGTCCGTTTCGTCTGCACCGCCAGTGATGCTGAGTTGATCGTCGGCATCGACGAGCCCGTCGATGTAGATGAGTTCGCCGGACGAGAGCGTGACGTCGGCACCGTCTTGAAGCGCGGTGATCGTGCCGAGCAGTTGCATGTTCTGATCGGTCGAGATGCTGATGCTGTGCGGCGTATTGGCCGGTTCGTTCGTCGCGGTTTCGGTTGTGATGGCGCTCGCGGCACTGAGCGAGAAGCTGATGTCTGCGCTGCCGCCGGTCACGTTGATGTCGATGTCGCCGGTCGCTCGCACATTGCCGCCGACCGAGACCGATGCGCCGTTGATGATCCCCGTGCCGCCGAGCGTTACGGACTCCGTCGCGTCGATGACGATGTCTGCGCCCGTTGCTCCGAAGACGGTCGAGTTCGATGTAATCGTTGCTCCAGCAAGCAACGATCCGGCAACGGCGACGTTCTTCGCGGTGATCTCGATGAGCGAGTCTTTGCCGCTCGTCGCAACGATGCTGCCCGAGCCGATCTCGACGGTGCCAGTGTTGTTGAACTCGATGTGATCAACGGCGGTGATGAGCGCCCCGAGTTGCACGAGGTCGCCGTTGCTGTCGGTCGACACTTTGCCGAAGCGGACGTCGCCGCCAGTGAAGAGCAATGTCTGACCCGCCGTGCTGATCGCGATCGTTGTGTTGAACACTTCGGTCACGTTGTCGGCGTCGATGTGCAGCGAGCCGGTGAGTTGCAGATCGCCCTCGATGATCGCGGTGTCGCTCGCGTCGATCGTGATTTCAAAGTCGCTCGTTGATGGCGTTGAAGCCGTGCTGCGGACGACGCCTTGCACGTCGACCGTTTGACCTTTGAGGAAGATCAGCGCGTCGGATTCGATGCGTCCCGACGTCTTCGGAATGGTGAGATTGCCGTGCTCGGCATTGAGTTCGAGCCGCGCGAGTTTGTTGCTGCCGGTGCCGACGACTCCATCAAAGACGACGTCGTTGTAGCCGGTGATGATGATCTCGCCGTTCCCGCCGCCGCCCGTTGAGGCCAGCGCACTCGTGCCGTCGATGAGGATGCTCGTCAGCGCGCCGAAGCCCGTCGGAATCTGAGATTGTGGATTTGAAATGACAGATTGGAGGTCGGTCGTCGTGCTGAGATTGATGTCGTCGTTCGCGCTGAGATGACCGGCGATGCGCAGTCGTTCGGCAGCGCTGATGTTGATGTCTGAGCCGGTGCCGTTCGCGATGATCGAGCCGCGCACGTTGCCGTACTGACCGACGTTGAACGCGATCGAGCCGTCGATTGTTTCGAGCACTCCGGTCGGACCGAGATCAATGTCGGTGCCGTCCGGTGAGGTGCCCGAGTAGAGATTGATCGCGTTGTAGGCTCGGACTTTGCCTTCGATCGTCAGCTTCCCGTTCGGGCCGAGCGGCGCTCCGACGTTGACGACCGAGCCCGGTTGCGCGGCGTCGATCGCATAGGTGCGCGACGACGTCAGCGGGCCGCTTGAAGTGTCGAAGCCGAGCGCGGCGAGTAGCTCGGCAGCGCCCGTGATCGACGCGAGTAGCTCGATCGGATTGAGGATGATTTCGTAAGGACCGACGAGCAGCAGCTTGCCGTCACGCAGTTCGACATCAACGTCCGGGTCGGCAAACGGAGTGCTCGGATCATTCGCAATGTCGGTGAACGTCGAGCCGTTTGCGTGCTGCGCGTTGTGCGAGTTGAAGACGGTGAATGTCGCGTTGTGAATCGCCGAACGCAGGTCGCCGACGAGATCCGCGATGCCGGTGTTGTCGGCGGTATCAGCAGCGCTGATCGTGACCGTGCCGCGATAGTTGAAGTCGACGCGATTGATGCTGAGGCCGATCGTGAGGTCGCTCGTCAGCTTCCCGTCGTTCGTTGCGATGAAGCCCGATGCCGCGATCTCGTTGAGATGTCCGGGCGCTTGAATGTGAATCTCGCCGGGCGCGTTGAGATTGATTGCGCTATCGGGTCGCAGCGTTCGCAGCCGAGCGCTGCCTTGCAGAATGAGTCCCGGCACGGAGCCGACGCCGGCACCGCCGATGATGTTGATCGTTTTACCGGCAGTGATGTCTTGCCCGATGACGAGCGAACCGTCGGCTTGCAGCGTGACCGTTGAGTCGCCGCCGAAGCTGACGAAGTTGCGACCGAGATAGCCGCCATTCGCATCGCGGACAGTGTCGATGCGACCGCCGGCAATGAACGCTCCGAGAATGGTCGCGTCTTGATCGGACGTCAGAGTGATCGAGCCGTCGGGATCGTTGACGGTCAGTTCGCTAGCGGCATGCACGAGCAAGCCTTCGCGCGTCGGATAGCTGCCGCCATTCACCGTCAGTGCATGAGCCGCTCGCAAGAACGTGCCGGTCTCAACGATGTCGCCCGCTTGATTGAGCGTATGACCGCCGATGAAAGCTCGACCGCTCGCGTTGATCGTCAGAGTGGCGGGTTCGGTCGAGTACGTGATCGTCTCGCTGAGCAGCTTGCCGTTCGCGTCGATGTTTTGAGTGACGGTCGCTCCGGCGTTGAGCGTGCCGAGAATCTCAATGTTGCCGTTCGCATTCATGACGATGCCGCCGCCGGAGCCGTCGGTTGTGAGCCCGGCAGTCGTCGCTCCGCCGGCGGTCGTGATGACGATGCTCAGCGGATCGTTCGGCGTGCCGACGGGCAATGTCTTGCCGGGGAAGAGCGCGGCGAGAGTGTCGTCGCTGCTCGGCGTTCCCGATGTATTCAATGTTACTGTTCCCGACGCGAGCAAGCCGGTGTCGAGATAGAGTTGCTCGCCGGCAGTGACGCTGATTGAGGAACTCGGACCGCTGAAGCTGACGCCCGACTGCGTGATCGTCCCGCCCGCGACGATGTTGCCGTAGAGGTCAACGTCGCCCGCGCCGCGGATGTCGATCGAACTGCCGGAGTCGCGCGTCACGATGCGCGAGGTCGTATGCACGAGCACGCTGCTGCCGACGGACGGATTGCTGCTCGATGCCGTTGCCGAATGGAACCCGGCGGGCGAGTTCGTATCGACGACGGCTCCAGTCGCATCAATGCCGCCGTAGATCCGCGCATCGGCTTTGACGTCGATGAAGCCCTCGATGTAGGCGAAGCGATCGGACTGAATCAGCAAGCCCGAGTTGGCGCCGAGCACATTGATGTTGCCTCGAATGAGGATGTCGGCGGGCGAGACGAGATTGAGGTCCGAGTTGTCGGCGAGCGTTGTCAGCGTGCCGGTCAGATAGATGCCGTATTGGCTATGACCGAGCAGCGGATGATTCGGGTCGACGGTCGAGAGCGCGTCGAACGCGGCGCTGTAGTCGTTCAATGGCGCGGCGGAGTTGATCAGCATTTGATCCGACGTTGTGACCGTGCCGCCGATGAAGATCTCGTGCGCGGAGTTGAGTACGGCATCGGATCCGTCGGCTGTCTTCACCGCGACCGGAGTGCCGTTGACGTCGATGAACTTCGCACCGGCAATGACCGCTCCGCCGGGATTGATGCCGAGCACTTCGCCGGCAGTCAGCGTGACGACGGCGTCTTGTCCGCTTGCTGAAGCGATGCCGCCTTCAAGAATCGTGATGTTGGTGTCGGAGTTGACGTTGAGATGCGAACTCTTGCCGGTCGCATCAAGCAGACCCGCGACCTGAATCGTCTTGTTGGTGTTGATGTTGACCGAGCCGTTATCGACGCCGACGGCAATGCGGCTGCCGAGATCGGTCTTCAAACTGACGAGCTCATTCGCGAACGAGAAGATCGGTGCGTTACCCGACGAATGCAGCACGTTGATGTTGAGCCCGTTGAGTCCGACGATCCATCCGCCGACAACGAGTTGCTCGCTGAAGTTGATGTCGCCCGCATCGGCCGTGATGCCCGAGTCGGGACCGCCGAGCTGATTGTGAATGTTGGGTTGCTCGATCTGTCCGATCCGCGCTTGCACGTCGAGATGATCGTGCGGCACTTGAAAATCACCCTGCACGAGCAACGAGTCCGTCAGCAAGACGGTCCGATCTTTGAGCGAGCTATCGACGCCGAGCACAACGTTGCCGGACTTGCTCGTCGGGTTCGGCATTGCGTCACCGAGCAGCATTTCGTTGCCGGCGTCAGTGCGTCCGATCGTGATCGAAGCGAAGCCGTCTTTGAGCGCTTCGAGTTCATGAATGCCGAACGTCAATGTGTCGGTGAAGTGATCTTGCGGCTGACGATCGCCGAACGGTTGATCGGCAGTCGAGCCGACGCGGTAAGTCCAATCGGTTTGCTGCGCGTGAATGAGCAAGTCGCCGGACGCGCTGATCGAGTTACGTCCGCCGTCGAAGTTCATTTCGTCAGCAGTCAGCGTGATGTCGGCACCGGCTCCGAACGCGTTGATGCCCGCACCGAGTTGAGTCTCGAGCAACGAGCCTTTCGCGCTCAGCGTGACGTCGATGTTGCTGTTCGCGGCGACGAGACCGGTTGCGGTCAGCGCGTCGCCCGGCACGAGATCCGCGTTGCGAATACTGAGCCCGTCGGCTTCGTGAATGATGATGTCGGCAGTGCTGCCGGTGCCGCGTGCTTCGACGGTTGCTTCGAGCACTTCGGATTCGATCGGTTGCTCGAAGACGTTCGTCGCGATTTGCAGCCAACTATCGGGCGCGATGAATTCGCGATCGAGGTTATGCACGTTGCCCGTCTGACTGACGAGTCGCACTTCGCGCGCTCCGTCCGTCGTCAGCTTGTTGCCGGCGGGGACGTAGACGTCGTGATCAAAGCGGACGTCGTCCTGCGCGGTCAGTGAGAGGCCGCCGAGTTCGAGCGCGCCTTGCAGGTCGATCTCACCGGCGCTGGTCACAACGAGCGACTCGCCCTGCATCGGGATGTCGCC
>CAZNMS010000027.1:19266-30677 GCA_964573505.1 uncultured Planctomycetaceae bacterium
GATGTCGCCATTGCCGTCGGTGTTGCGCAGCAGCGTCGTGCCCGTTGAGCTGTCGTTGATGACTCGGCCCGCGATGCCGTTATCGAACGTGATGAAGTTCGAGCCGATGACGAGTTTGTTGTTGTTGAGTTCGACCACTCGGCCATTTGTCGCGAGGTCGAAGCCGACTTGATCGAAGCCTTTGCTCGCGTCCGTATTGGTTACGGTCACATGAGTGTTGTTCGCGCTGCCGATGCCGAACTGATACGCATCGTCGCCGCCGGCATCGGTCACAGTGACGGTCTGCCCGCCTTGTCCGTTGAGATGCAGATCGTCGTTGCCCGAGCCCATCAAATAGGTGTCTGCGATGCCGCTGACGATCGACACTGTGTTCGTCCCCGTCGCCAGCGAACCGCCGGTCGACGCATCGACGGTGCCGACGACTCCGGTTGTCATCGCGCTGAAGTCCCAAACGTCGTCAGAGCCGAGCGATGTCAGAGTGTCGTGACCGAAGTTGTCGCCGAAGACGATCGTGTCGCGGCCCGACGTTGCGTTGATGGTGTCGTCGCCGGGGCCGGCAATGAGCGTGTCGTTGCCGAAGCCGCCGAGCAGATCGTCGGGACCGTTGCCGCCGGTGAACTGCGCGGGCGATGCACTCAAGTTGTAAAGCTGACTGCCGAACTGAGTCGGAGCGGGATTCGCGAGCGAGGCGGGATCAGCTCCGCCTTTGATCTCGATCGGAGTGAGGACGTCGGGACCAATCTGCACGTAGTCAAAGCCGGTGCCCATATCGGCAACGATCTTGCTCGGCCCGTGAAAGTACTGAGTCCGCCCGAAGGCTCGAACGCGCAAGATCTCAAGTCCTTGATCGTCAAAGCCGATGTGATCGATCTCGTAGAACTCATGAATCTCGTCGTTCTTGAGATTGCGATTCGATGCGCGCGGACCGGCGTTGAGATAGAGATCGCCGCCGGTGTAATTCGGAGTACTCTCACTGCCCGCGAGATAGATCGGCGGCGGCAGCTTCAAGAAGCCGATGCTGAAGTCGATCGTGATGTCGATGAAGAGCACCGTGACGGTCAACGAGATGTCGATCTCGCCGCTGACCGAGTTGTACCCGAACGAGGCGTTGAACGAGGCGAGCGTGATGCCGAACGCTCGCGCGCCGCCGTGAATGTTGCCCGAGAGATCGAGCACAAAGTTCTGATCGCCGAAAGCTTGCTCGCCATTGTTGTCGAGATAGCTGATATGGAACGCGGCCCCGCCGTAGATACCGAACGAGCGGCTGCCGATGAGCACTTCGCCCGCAATGTCGATTGCGAACTCGCCTTCAGAACTGAAGAAGCCGTGACAGGAGATGAAGCCGATGTCGAAGAACTCGACGCCGACATCGACCGACATGCGGAAGACGCCGTTCGTCATCTCGACGGTTGCTTGCCCCGTCATTGTGAGCACCGAGAGCAGCTTCAGTTCGGCGTTGTTGACCTGCACGAGGAAGTCGCCGCGAGAGAGGCCGAGATCGTAAGCGTCGCTGCCGTTGCCGCTGCGGGTATTGAGTTGCAGCCGGAAGTCGGCGGTGACTTCGAAGATGTCGGCAACTCCGAACGCGTCGGCATCAAGATGCGCTTCGAGATCTAAGACGAGCCCGGCGTTGCCTGTCTTGACGATGTTCGCCGTGCCGTCGACCGACAAATGGAAGAAGTCGAAGAACTCCATTGAGGCATCGACATGCACCGAGAAGATCTCGGGGCTATCGATCAGTTCGAAGCTGCCTTGCAGTTCAAAGCTGCCGTCAATCGAGAGCAGTCCGCCGACGAAGATGCGCGTTGTGAATGCAGGCAGAACAGTATCGACGCGATCGCTGCTGATCGTGCGATTGTCGAAGTCGAACGCGTAACGCTTGATCGTCTTGTTGCTCGACGTTGTGTTGATTTCGAGCTGCCCGGCACCGAAGAGCGTCAACGGGCCGACATCGAGCGTCGCTCCCAATTGCAGCGCGGCGATCATGCCTTCGTCATTGAATTCGATGAAGCCGCCGATCGTGATGTTGCCGAACGGGTCGAGCGCCACTTGCCCGTCGACTTGCAGAGAGATGCGATCGGGACTGAGTTCGAAGCGGAAGTCGCCGGTGATATGGAACGTCTCAACGAGCGTCGCGTCGCCGTGACCGAGCATGACGACATACGGGCCGGGAGTGCCGTACGTGCCGTCGACCTGCGGGGCTCCGGCATGAATGTAATAGCTCTTACCGTGCCCGTCTGAGGACGGTTCAAGCTGATCGACGAACTCCTGAGTCAGATAGCCGCCGCCAATGAAGTAGTCCGGGACTTTGAATTCCTGATCGAGACTCGTGAAGTTGGCGATGAAGCGGAAGCTCGCATTGAGGTCGATCACTGACGGATCGCCGTAATGCACCGAGATGCCGATGTCGCCCGCGAGCCCGTCTTCGTTGATGAAGAGCAGACCGGTCGCGTCGAGGTCGTAGAGGTCGAGCGTATCGGGGCCGAGTTCGCAGTCGGCTTTGATGAAGAGTTCGAGCGTCGGCGGCAGATCGAGCGTTGCTCGCATCGAGAACGCGCCGGTCATACGGACGAGCGGGTCGTCGTTCGCGGCCGTGATGATCAGCTTGCCGGCCATCTGCGCGGCGAAGCTGATCTTGTCGTAAGCGAGGATGATGGGCTGCGCGCTGTTGCCGGTATCGACGACGAAACCTTCGGGCTCGTCGATGCCGTCACCGTCGCGATCACCGGCGGGGAAACTGGCTTTGAAGTCGACCGCATCGGGCACGACGAAGAACGTGCCGCCGACATTCATCTCGATGTCGACATGACTGATGTCGGCTTGAACGTGACTGACTCCGACGAGCGCGAGCGAATTCGCCGAGAGCTTGCCCGCCATGTAGCGACCGGGAATGAGCAAGTTCGTCGAGTCCATAATCGCGAAGCCGAAGTCGACGTCGGTAATCGCGATGCCCATTGACTCGGGATTGAGTTCAGCGGTCTCGTCGGCATCGACGATCGTGTTGCCGTTGAGATCGCCGTACTCGATGCCGTTGACTTCAACGATGTCGCCATCTGGCACCGGCGTGCCGTCGGGCGTCACCCAATTGACGGTGCCGTCGTTATCGAGGTCCGTCCAATACGGGCCGTTCTGACCGAAGAAGGCGGTGAGGTTCGCTCCGCCGATCGTCATGAATTCGACGTTCTGATGCAGGCCGGTAACAGTTGTGACATCAGCGGTCTCGCCCTTTGAGAACGCGAGCGAGCCTTTGATTTCGACGACGTCGGCAATGCGGAACTTCACTCCCTCAGTGCGTGCTTGAATGATCTGATCGCCGTCGAAGTTGATGTAGATCGGCTCGGTCGTTGTCCCGGTGCGGACGGGATAACCGCCGGGAATGTTGTTCGCAGTGTCTTCCGGGAAGCTGCTGGCCCAATCAATCGCGGTGCGCGGCGCGGGGCCGAAGTTCACGTTGACGGTGATCTCATTGGCTTCGAGTTCGAGTTCATCAATCCCGACGAGACCGACTTTGTTTGCCGTCGCATGCACCGCAAAGAACTGCGTGCCGAATGGCGTCGGGATCGTCGGCTGAGCGATTGCGATCGCGACGTCGACATCATCAATCACGAGTCCGACCGCATCTGAGTTGATCGGGTCATCGGTATTGAGCAGCAAGTTGCCGTCGGCGTCGGTGCGATACGGGCCGTCCATTCCGACGAACACCGAAACGTCGCGTGCTCCGATCGTCATCGTTTCAAGCGGCACATTGGGCAGTGTGCCGAGCGGCGTCTTGATGTCGGCTTGAATGCGGTCGCCCTTCTCGAACGCGAACGCGCCCGAGACATGCACGAACTCGCTGATCTGCAAGATGGCCGCATCGGTGCTCGCCGCGATGTATTGATGGCCTTCGTAGTCGAGATAGATCGGGTCGGTCGTTGTGCCGGTGCGGATCGGCATGCCGGCGGGAATGTTGTTGGCAGTGTCTTCGGGGAAGCTCGCGCCGAAATCGACATGCGCGCCGAGCGGGCTATTGCTGACGTTCAAGTTCACTTCGAGGTTGTTGACTTCGAGCTTGAAGTCCTCATCGAAGCCGACGAAGCCGATCTTCTCGGCAGTCGCTTTGAGCGCGAGGAAGTTCGTGCCGACGAATGGAATCGCAGCCGGTGCCGGAATGGCTCCCGCACTCAGGACCGTCATGCCGAAGTCGATGTCGTCGATGACGAAGCCTTTCGCGTCGTCGTTGATCGGGTCAGTGTTGTCCCATTGCAAATCGTTGTTCGCGTCTTCGCGATAGGGACCGCCGACGCCGACGAAGGCCGAGACGTTTCGCGCTCCGATCGTCAGCGATTCGAGTGGAACGTCTTCAATGAGACCGAGCGGCGTTTGAATGTCGGCGGCGATCTTCGGGCCTTGCTCGAACGCGAACGCGCCGGAGACATGCACCCATTCGCTGATCTGCAGGATCGCGGCATCGGTGCTCGCCGCGATGCGACGGTTGCCGTCGTAGTCGAGATAGACCGGTTCCGTTGTCGTGCCGGTGCGGATCGGCATGCCCGTCGGCACGTTGTTCGCGCTGTCTTCCGGGAAGCTGTGCGCGAAGTCGACGATTGCGCCGACCGGGCTATTGCTGAAGTTCACATTCACTTCGAGGTTGTTGACCTCGAGACGGAAATCTTCTTCGAAGCCGACGAAACCGATCTTCTCGGCAGTCGCTTTCAGACCGATGAAGTTCGTGCCCGAGAACGCCGCCGCTTGCGGATTCGCGGCGCTCGGAACAGCGCTCAGCACGGTCATGCCGAAGTCGATGTCGTCGATCACGAAGCCCATTGCGTCTTCGTTGATCGGGTCGTTCGAGTCCCATTGCAGATCGTTGTTCGTGTCTTCGCGATACGGGCCGCCGACGCCGACAAAGGCCGAGACGTTGCGTGCTCCGATCGTCATTGATTGCAGCGGGATGTCTTCAACGAGTCCGAGCGGCGTTTGAATGTCGACGTCAACGAGCGGTCCGCGCTCGAACGCGACGGCTCCCGAGACATGCACCCACTCGCCGATTTTTAGGATCGCCGCATCAGTGCTCGCGGCGATCAACTGGCTATCGAAGTCGAGATAGATCGGCTCGGTCGTTGTGCCCGTTCGCACGGGAAGTCCTGCGGGGACATTGTTCGCAGTGTCTTCGGGGAAGCTTGCGGCGAAGTCGACGTAAGCCTGCGCGGGGCTATTGCTGATGTTGAGTGAGACTTCGAGTTCATTGAGTTCCAATCGGAAGTCTTCTTCGAAGCCGACGAAGCCGATCTTCTCGGCGGTTGCTTTAAGACCGATGAAATTCGTGCCCGTGAAAGGGAGCGCGGCGGGATTCGGTTGAGCGGGAGTGACCGTCATCAAACTCAAACCGAAGTCGAGATCGTCGATCACGAAGCCCATTGCGTCTTCGTTGATCGGGTCGTTCGAGTCCCATTGCAGATCGTTGTTCGTGTCTTCGCGATACGGCCCGCCGACTCCGACAAAGGCCGAGATGTTGCGGGCTCCGACATTGATTGTGTCGAGCTTGATGTTCGGGATCGGGATCGGCGACGAGTTTGTGACGATCGTCGTTTCGATGACCGGTCCTTTCTCGAACGAGAACGCGCCCGAGACATGCACCCATTCGCCGATTGAAAGAATGGCCGCGTCGGTGCTCGCCGCGATCAATTCGTTACCTGCAAAGTCGAGATAGATCGGGGTCGTCGTTGTCCCCGTGCGCACCGCAAGACCGGCCGGAGTATTCGTCGCGCTGTCTTCCGGGAAGCTCGATTCAAAGTCGACATAGCTCAGCTTTGTGTTGCTCAAGTTGAGCTGCACTTCGAGTTCGTTGAGTTCCAATCGGAAATCTTCTTCAAAGCCGACGAAGCCGATCTTCTCGGCAGTGGCTTTGAGGCCGACGTACTTTGTGCCCTGCAACGAATTCGCAAGCGGATTGAACTGCACCGGATCAACCGACAGCAGCGAGAGGCCGAAGTCGAGATCGTCGATCACAAAGCCCTGCGCGTCGTCGTTGATCGGATCGTTGCTGTCCCAATAGAGGTCGCCGTTTGTGTCTTCGCGATACGGCCCGTTGACGCCGACGAAGGCCGAGACGTTGCTCGCGCCGATGTTCAATGAATTGAGTCGCACGTTCGTAATCGGGATCGGCGACGAGCGCGGATCGACCGTCGCTTCAACGATCGGGCCTTTCTCAAACGCGAAGCCGCCCGAGAAGTGAACCCACTCGCCGATCTCAAGAATCGCGGCATCGGTACTTGCCGCGATCAGCTCGTTGCCGTCGAAGTCGAGATACATCGGCTCGGTCGTCGTGCCGGTGCGCACGCCGAGTCCCGCCGGAATGTTGTTCGCAGCGTCTTCCGGGAAGCTTGATGCAAAGTCGACGTAGCTCAGTTTTGTGTTGCTCAAGTTGAGATCGACTTCGAGGCGGTTGAGCGACAGTTTGAAGTCGTCATCAAAGCCGACGAACCCGATCTTCTCAGCCGTTGCTTTGAGCGCGGTGAACTTCGTGCCTTGCAACACATTCGCTTGCGGGTTGGTTTGAGTCGGCGTCGGACTCATGAAGGCGAGCCCGAAGTCGAGATCGTCGATCACGAAGCCCTGCGCGTCGTCGTTGATCGGGTCGTTGTTGTCCCAATAGAGATCGCCGTTTGCGTCGTCGCGATAGGGGCCGTTGACGCCGACGAAGGCCGAGATGTTTCGACCGCCGACCGTCAGCGTTTCGAGCTTCGCGCCGACAATCGGAAGCGGCGAGTTGCGTTGCACGACGGTCGTCTCGATGACCGGTCCTTTTTCGAATGCGACCGCGCCGCTGATATGCACCCATTCGCCGATCGACAGAATCGCGGCATCGGTACTCGCTGCGATGAGTTCGTTGCCGGCGAAGTCGATGTAGACCGGATCGGTTGTCGTGCCCGTGCGCACGCCGAGGCCGGCCGGAATGTTGTTCGCTGCGTCTTCGGGGAAGCTCGACTCAAAGTCGACGTAGCTCAGCTTTGTGTTGCTCTGATTGAGATCAATTTCGAGCCGATTGAGTGAGAGCTTGAAGTCATCATCGAAACCGACGGGGCCGATCTTCTCGGCGTTCACTTTGAGGGCGAAGTACTTCGTGCCTTGCAGCGCGTTCGCTTGAGGATTGGTTTGAATCTTCGTCGGGCTGAGGAACGCCATTCCGAAGTCAACGTCGTCGATGACGAAGCCCTGCGCGTCGTCATTAATCGGATCGTTGTTGTCCCAATAGAGGTCGCCGTTCGTGTCGTCGCGATAGGGGCCATTCACTCCGGCAAAGATCGAGACGTTGCTGCCGCCAATTGTCAGCGTCTCAAGCTTCGCTCCGACGATCGGCAGCGGCGACGCCTTCGTCTGCACATCAGCAACGACGACGGGGCCTTTCTCAAACGCGAAGCCGCCCGAGATATGCACGAACTCGCTGACTTCGAAGATCGCGGCATCAGTGCTCGCGGCGATGAGTTCGGTGCCTTCGAAATCGAGATAGACCGGATCGGTCGTTGTGCCGGTGCGGATCGGCAGACCGGCGGGAGTATTTGTTACAGCGTCTTCCGGGAAGCTCGTTGCGAAGTCGACGTAAGACGTCTTCGTGTTGCTGAGGTTGAGATCGACCTCAATGCGATTGAGCGACAGTTTGAAGTCCTCATCAAAGCCGACGAGCCCGACTTTGTTCGCGTTGGCTTTGAGCGAGAAGTACTTCGTGCCCGTCAGTGAGTTTGCTTGAGGATTGAGCTGCGTCTTCGACGGAGTGAGGAACGCCATTCCGAAGTCGACGTCATCAATGACGAAGCCCTGCGCGTCCGGGTTAATCGGATCGTTGATGTCCCACTGGAGATCGCCGTTCGCATCGTCGCGATACGGGCCGTTCGCTCCGACAAAGATCGAGACGTTGCTGCCGCCGATCGTCAGCGAATCGAGCCGCACGTTCTGCACCGGCAAAGGCAACGCGGTGCGATCGACTTCCGCAACGACGACCGGTCCTTTCTCGAACGCGAACGCACCGCTGATATGCACGAACTCGCTGACGGAGAAGATCGCGGCGTCAGTGCTCGCGGCGATGCGTTCGTTGCCGTCGTAGTCGAGATAAACGGGATCGGTCGTCGTCCCCGTGCGGATCGGCATGCCGACCGGAATGTTGTTCGCGGTGTCCTCGGGGAAGCTCGATTCAAAGTCGACATGAGTGCCGCCGACTTTGTCGTTGCTCAGATTGAGGTTCACTTCGATGCGATTCAGTTCGACTCGGAAGTCGTCTTCAAAGCCGACGATGCCGACTTTGTTCGCGTTCGCTTTGAGCGCGGTGTACTTCGCGGTGATCGGGATCTGAGCTGCTGCCGGAGTCGTCTGCGTCTTCGACTTCGAGAGCAGCGCGATGCCGAAGTCGACGTCATCAATGACGAAGCCCTGCGCGTCGGCATTCACCGGATCGTTGATGTCCCAATAGAGATCATCGTTCGTGTCTTCGCGATAGGGCCCGTTCTGACCGACGAAGACCGAGACGTTGTTGCCGCCGATCGTCAGCGAATCGAGTCGCACGTCGGGCACCGTCAGACCTTTGTTGTTGACGATGTCCGCAACGACGACCGGTCCTTTCTCAAACGCGAACGCGCCGCTGATATGCACGAACTCGCTGATCTGAAAGATCGCCGCATCAGTGCTCGCGGCGATGCGTTCGTTGCCGTCGTAGTCGAGATAAACGGGATCGGTATTCGTGCCGGTGCGAATCGCGAGTCCAGCGGGAATGTTGTTCGCGGTGTCCTCAGGCAAGCTCGCGGCGAAATCAACGTGAGTGCCGCTGACTTTGTCGTTGCTCAAGTTGAGATTCACTTCGATGCGATTCAGCTCAATGCGGAAGTCATCTTCGAAGCCGACGATGCCGACTTTGTTCGCATTGGCCTTGAGCGCGAAGTACTTCGCGGTCGGACTGATCTGCGCCGCAGCGGTACTCGTCTGAGTCTTCGACTTTGCGAGGAACGCCATTCCGAAATCGACGTCATCAATGACGAAACCTTGAGCGTCCTCATTCACCGGATCGTTGATGTCCCAATAGAGATCATCGTTCGTGTCATCGCGATAAGGCCCGTTCGCTCCGACGAAGACGGAGACGTTGCTACCGCCCATCGTCAGTGAATCGAGCCGCACGTCCTCAATCATCTTGCCTTTGTTGTTGACGATGTCTGCGACAACGACGGGGCCTTTCTCAAACGCGAACGCACCGCTGATGTGAACGAACTCGCTGATCTGGAAGATGGCGGCGTCAGTGCTCGCGGCGAGACGTTCGTTGCCGTCGAGTTCGATGTAGACCGGATCGGTGCTTGTTCCCGTTCGAATCGCGAGACCCGCCGGAGTGTTCGAGGCCGCGTCTTCCGGGAAGCTCGCCGCGAAATCGACATGAGTGCCATTGAGCTTGTCGTTGCTCAAATTGAGATCGACTTGCAGGCGATTGGCTTCGAGGCGGAAATCGTCTTCAAACCCGACGATGCCGACTTTGTTCGCATTGGCGCGTAATGCGAAATACTTCGATGTCGGCGAGATGCCGGGCGTCACCGTTCCCTTTGAAGGCGACAGAAACGCGATGCCGAAGTCGACATCATCAATCACGAAGCCCTGCGCGTCGGCGTTGACCGGATCGTTGACGTCCCAAAAGAGATCGTCGTTCGCGTCCTCGCGATAAGGCCCGTTCGCTCCGACAAAGATTGAAACATTGCTGCCGCCGATCGTCAGCGTGTCGAGCGAGACATCACTGATCGTCTTGCCTTTGTTGTTGACGATGTCCGCAACGACGACCGGTCCCTTCTCGAACGCAAACGCGCCGCTGATGTGAACGAATTCGCTGATTTGGAAGATGGCCGCATCAGTGCTCGCGGCGATTCGCTTATTGCCGTCGAAGTCGATGTAGACCGGATCGGTACTGGTGCCAGTTCGCACCTCAAGGCCCGCCGGAATGTTGTTGCCGGCGTCTTCGGGGAAGCTCGCCGCAAAGTCGACGATCGAGTTATTGAGCTTGTCGTTGCTCAAGTTGAGATCGACTTCGATGCGATTCATTTCAATGCGAAAGTCGTCTTCGAAGCCGACGATGCCGACCTTATTCGCATTGGCTTTGAGCGCGGTGAACTTCGTTGTCGGAGCAAGTCCCGGAGTGATGTTGCCCTTCTGCTGACTGAGGAACGTGAGCCCGAAGTCGACGTCATCAATGACGAAGCCCTGCGCGTCGGGATTCACCGGTTCGGTGCTCTCCCACAAAAAGTCGCCGTCGACGTCTTCGCGATAAGGCCCGTTTGCACCGACGAAGACCGAGATATCGGCCCCGCCAATCGTCAGCTTTTCGAGCGTCACATTTTCAATGACTCCGGTCTTCGTCTGAATGTCAGCAACGACCGTCGGACCTTTCTCGAAGGCGAGTGCTCCCGACACATAAACGAAATCGCTCAAGCGGAAGACGGCCGCGTTCGTGCTCGCTGCAATGCGTTTCTCGCCCGCGAAGTCGATGAAGACGGAATCGCCGCCGGTCGGAATCTCAAGTCCCGCCGGGATGCTGTTCGCAGCGTCTTCGGGGAAGCTCGCGGCGAAATCGACGATCGCACCGACCTTGCTGTTGCTCGTATTGACGGTCAGTTCGAGCTGATTCAGTTCGAGCGTGAATTCATCAAACCCGACGATCCCGACTTTGTTCGCCGTTGCTTTCAGCGCGGTGAACTTCGTCCCCGCGAGTGCTCCCGTTGTCCCCGTCGGCACGCTCAAGAGCGCTATGCCGAAGTCGAGATCATCAATCACAAAGCCCTGCGCCTCGTCGTTGATCGTCTCCGTCGAATCGAGCACGAAGTCGCCGTTGTCATCGTTGCGATATGGACCATTCACTCCGACGAAGGCCGAGATGTTCGACCCGCCGATCGTCAGCGCTTCGAGTGCAACTCCGGTTTCGACTCCTGTATCCGTTACTACATCCGCCGTAACCGTCGGGCCTTTCACAAATGCGAAAGAACCGGAGACATGCACGAAGTCGCTGATCGTCATCAGCGCTGCAGGCGTGCTTGCCGCGATGCGCTTCTCGCCTGCGAAGTCGATGAAGACAGAATCGCCGCCAGTCGGAATTTCGAGCCCCGCCGGGATGCTGTTAGCAGCGTCCTCGGGAAAGCTCGACGCGAAGTCGACGATCGCGCCGGTCTTGCTGTTGCTCGTGTTGACCGTCAGTTCGAGCTGATTGAGTTCGAGCGCGAACTCATCGAACCCGACGATGCCGACCTTATTCGCCGTCGCTTTGAGCGCGGTGAACTTCGTCCCCGCGAGTGCTCCCGTTGTTCCCGTCGGCACGCTCAAGAGCGCAATGCCGAAGTCGAGATCATCAATCACAAACCCCTGCGCCTCGTCGTTGATCGTCTCCGTCGAATCGAGCACGAAGTCGCCGTTGT
>CAZNMS010000027.1:30777-34798 GCA_964573505.1 uncultured Planctomycetaceae bacterium
CATTCACTCCGACGAAGGCCGAGATGTTCGACCCGCCGATCGTCAGCGCTTCGAGCGAGACGCCGGTTTCAGTTCCTGTATCCGTTACTACATCCGCCGTGACGCCGGGGCCTTTCTCGATCGCAAGGCTGCCGGAGACATGCACGAAGTCGCTAATGCCGAGCACCGCTGCGCCGAGGCTTGCTCGGAAGAGTTCGTCGTTTAAGTCGATGCGCACGCTGTCGGGCAATCCGGGCAACTCAACTCCGGCATCGTCGAGATGTCCGTCGCCGTCATCGTCAGTGGTCTCCGCGGGATAGCTCGCTTCCCAATCAATGACGCCGCTCTTGCCGCTGTTGATGTCGACGCTGATGTTCTTCGCGCCGAGCGTCAGTCCTTCGACGCCGACGACTTCCACTGAATCAACGGAAGCGGTCGTTGCAAAGAACGTCTCGCCCTTGCCGAGCCCGAGCACGACGCCGAACTGCGCATTGCTGAGTTGCAAGCCGGTCGCGTCCGCATTGAGTTCGTTCGCATCTTGAACGTCGTCGTCATTGAGGTCGGTCCAATACGGCCCGTTGTTACCCGCGAAGAGATTGATGTCGGTCCCGCTGATCGTGAGCAGCAGCGGCGATTGATCTTCGATCGAACCGTCGGCGCGTCTCACCTTAACCGGTGCATAGCCGAGCGACGTGATCGTGAAGGTGCCTTGCGCGACCGCGAAGCCCGCCGCATCGAGTGCTCCGCTGATGACAACCTTCGGGTAAGTGGTCAGCGCATCGACTTCGAGAGGAATGGTCTCCGTCGCCGAGACCGGAACGTCGATGTCGACCGGGTCCGCTCCAGTGTTGATCGTCAGATGCGCCGAGCCCGTCAGCGTGACATTATCAACGCCGATCAGTTCGAGGTTGCCGCCGATGTCGAGCGCGACATCTCCGTCGGTCTCGATCTGCAACGCGAGCGAACCATCAAGCTGCACGCCGACATCATCGCTCGGATCAACGGTGTCGCCGCCCGTGCCTAAGAACGCCGAGATGCCGCTGACTCCGAAGAGAATGCGACCGACCGAACCGGGAGTGCTCGCCGCTTCAATCGTCAGCTTCGCATTGAAGCCGAGCCCCGCCGTCTCACCGTCGAGCCCCGCGCCGCCGAGTAGCTCCGCAGCCATTCCGACCGCGAAGTTGGCGAGATCTTCAAACGACGGCCCGCTGCCATTGGACGCCTGCGAGATCAACTCGGTGACGCGATCCTTCACTTCGAGCACGACATCAACCGGGTTCACGATGCCGAGATCAATCAGCTTCAGGCCCGAATCTAATTGGCTCATTACTCGATCATTGACGATCAAGTTGGCCGCCGGAGTCGTCCCCGTCAGCGCCTGAATGATGGTCTGCTGCGAGTAGACGTTGTTCGTCAGCCCCGCATGATCGACGACCTCGCCCGCTTGAGCTTCATCAATCGTGATGACGGTCAACGCACCGCTTGTTTGCCGCCCGGTATCGGGAGTGAAGAGCCCAATCGACGAAACGGTCGGCACGGTGCCGTCGCCATCAGGAGCGGCTTCATCGGCTTGAGTGTCATAGAACCACTCTTCGCCGGTCTCGGGGAAGCGGCCGAGATAGTGGTCGAACGGCAGAATCTCGTTCTTCAAAAGCAGAGTCGGTTGAAAGCCCGTCTTCTTCACGAGCACATCGACTTGCTGCTCTTCAACGCCCGCGACGATCGTCGCATTGGTGACAAGATCAACGAACGCATTCGGATCGCTGCCGAAGTTCAAATCGCTGAGTAATAAATTCTCCAGTCCGCCGTAGCTCGTCGTCGGCACGGCATACGAGCCGTCATCTTCAAGATCGAGCGCCGCATACGACGGCAGCAGATCATGCTGAGTCTCGACGTATTGAAGAGCGAACTCTTCGTGAGTCGGCGGATTGAGATGATCGAACGCGACGCTGCCATCAGCGTTGTAAATATCATTACCCGCAAGCAGTTCGTCATAAGCAAGATCAACCGTCCGACCGAGCACGCGCGAACCGAGCTCTAACGAGAAATCGTTCTTGAGCATGTTGAAGGTCGCGGTCACGCCCTGATTGGGCACGCCGACCTGCACGAGGTTGTCGATCGTCGGCAGCGTCTTCGTTCCGCCGGCATAGGTCTGCCCATAAGCCGCACTCTGAATGTAGCTGCGAGAAACAAGCCCGCCGGTGCTATGCGTGACGACATCGACTTTTTGCAGCGGCGCATTGCCGAGCGCGCTCCAAACATCAACCGCCGCGCTGAGTTGATGCCCGAGATACGACACTCCCGACTCATAGACCGAGTCAGTGATCGAGTCCGCCGTCACCGTGCTCAGCGCGCCATCATTCGTTCCGTCGGTCGGAGCAACCGGAGTGCGCCAATCCCAATTGGCGACAAAGAGATCAACGCCCGGCGTATAGCCAACATTAATGAGCGACTCGACGAAGCCCTGATAAGTGCGACGCAGAGGCTCAAGCCCGAGCGAATCCGGCTCCGGCCCGCGATGTGTCAGCCAGTCCTTAAGCCCCGCTTCACTCTGATCGAGCGGAAACGACCCGCCGAACCCCGGCACAAAGACGATCGGCTCAGCATGTAATTGATCCGACACCGTCAGAGTGAGCGTATTGCCCGAGTAAGTCGGCCTAAAGAAAAGCCCATTGCCAATGACGAGCCCGTCATACCGATCAAACCCTTCTTGATCAGCACGCGAGCCATAGCTCAGCACATCAAACGTCTGCCCGACCGTCGGCGAGAACCCGTTCTCCAACTGCACTTCAAGAGTGCCACTCAGATCCGCTTCGCCCGAGACGGTGATGGAATCGAAATTACTCGCCGACCCAATCTCAATCTGCAAAGTCCCGCGAGGATGTTGCTCCAGTGAGTCGAACGACTCCTGAGTAAAAGCCCCATCAGTCCCATAAACGATCCCGGCTCCGATCAGCAGATCCCCCGTCAAGAGGGCTCGCTCTTCAAGCTCTTCAAGAACCGCAGAAATTGGCGATGTATCGCGAACTGACTTTCCATACTGCCGTTGCTGCCAAGAACTCGAATGACGGTAGAGCTGCCGAGAGAACCGACCACTTCGCAGACCAACGAGCCAATTACGCCAAATCATGAATTACGACCCTAGAGGTGCGGTCAAACCGGTCACCGGCAGGTCTCCATTCCCCGGTGCGAACCCATAAACGCGCCACGAAAATCCATCCGCGCGCTGTTCGCGTCACCGTGTCGACGGGCAGGGGATGCTGCCACTCGACATCACCGATTGTGGGTCGGAATTCACGATACCGAAGCGACTCTTCATTTGAAGTCGATGTGTCAGCAAACGCATTCGCGACAGAAGTAGTCAGAGATGCTGAGCAAGCCGTTTGATCTATCTGTGGCGGCCCCTCTGAATTGACTGGAAGAGCAGAGAAGTTCTGCCGTCGTAGCTTGACTCTTCGAGTCGTGCCCTCTTCGCACTTAGCCGTCTCGCGGTGTAGTCCGAGTTGTTTAACGGCAAGCCGAAGGGGTCGGCGTTTGTCTTGATCGCAAGCCGTCCAACGCCGTCGCCTTCGGCTTGCCTTCAAACGAATTGGCCTCAATTCAGACTGCGAACCGCATCG
This sequence comes from uncultured Planctomycetaceae bacterium, assembly GCA_964573505.1. Taxonomy (GTDB): domain Bacteria; phylum Planctomycetota; class Planctomycetia; order Planctomycetales; family Planctomycetaceae; genus AM-0621. The sequence continues at coordinate 34,377 of CAZNMS010000027.1, forward strand.
AGCAACTGAGGCAATGCACGGAGTTCACGGAATCGAAACTACACCGAATGCGCTTCGACGAGTACCTATCGACGGGGTATCCGATCGCGACCGGAGTGATCGAGGGAGCGTGTCGGCATTTGGTTCGGGACCGAATCGAGCGCAGTGGGATGCGTTGGAGAGTCCCGAGGGCACAAGCGATGTTGGATCTGCGAACGGTGTTTACGAACGGAGACTGGGATGCCCTTCAAACCTACCGAATCGAGTCAGAGACGAAACGTCTCTCTCCTCACATAGCCCCCTAAATCCGCGCCGGACTGCCGGTCACACCCTATTGAATTGACCGTCGCGGGGAGTTCGCTGATCGACATCACTCGGCAGCTTCGACTGAATCGCAGCAGGTTGTCCGTTTGGAACAAGCAGTCGGTCTTTCGCGAAGAGAT
>CAZNMS010000028.1:0-34737 GCA_964573505.1 uncultured Planctomycetaceae bacterium
GCTGCCGGTAATTCGGTAGAAAGAGGCTTCAGCAGGTCGATCACCTTTTGTGGTTCCCGAAGCTCAAGCAGTATCTCTGCCATTAACACGGGAACTGCGGGATTCTTCGCGTCTAACTGCTCACAAATCCGCATTGCCCCGCTCATATCACCTTCGAGATTCAACAAACGAGCCTCAGTCAGGCTGTAGCGAGGAAACGCATTCGGTTGTTCCTTGCGGAATTTGTCGAACTCTTGGCGAGCATCTTTCTGCTGCCGAAGTTGAATCAAGTACTCAACTAGCTGAGTTCGAAGTTTCTCACTCCCTGTTGGAGTTAACTCGATCGCGCGGCGAAGCGGTTCAATGACATAATTCAGTTTCCCGCGCAGTTCATTCACATAAACCTTCATCAGCCACGGCATGGGATCCTGCGGTGCCAGTGACGATAATTCGTCACTGAGTTCGAGGACCTCATCGTGCCGACCGAGGTCATAAAAGGCTTGCATCGCCAATCGCACAACTTCAACTCGCTGTGTTTGACGAGTCACCAATTTACCGAGCAGATAATCCAACTCCGCCCGGCGATTGACTCGCTGCATGGTTCGAGTCGCCAAGAGCACGTCATCGACACTGCACTTTTCAAGGTCGATCGCCTGAAGGTCAGCGACCCCGACGACTGGCGCCACGTTAGGCCGTACTCGCAAAGCCAGTGCTATGAGTAGTCGCGCTTCGGAATAATCATCCGCCACAAGATTCTGATAACCCATCAGCGAATCCAGCGCGTCGCTCCGCGAGGAAGCTTGAGTGCTACTCGCGATCCCTCGAAGTTCCTCTCGCGCCTGCGGAAGCAACGAGCGAATTTCATAGTATGGCCCCCAAACGGCATACCCAACGATCAATAAAATCGTTGCTACGACGACAACGCACCAGCGGCGTATCATGTTTCATCAAGCCTGTAATGGCGGTTCATCAAAAATTCAGCAACCGCCGACATACGACCTTCGGCGAAGCGGACGCCTCGTCCGTCCATAAACAATCCCAGCGAACAAGCCCCCGACAAACGAGTGCATACACCCTTGTAGAAGGCTGATCTCGGCAATGAGCAGCCCACCGAGTACCCACTCCCGCCATGAAATAGCAATGTGCTCTTCTACGGCAGCGTTCCGGCACCTTCGATCAAATGATTAACTTGACCGGGAGCCAAACTGGAAAACACCTCTGACACTCCCGTTGGCCAGCGGACGGTGACAATTGCAGTCTCGCCTGGAACCACCGGAAAGAGAACTCGCTGATCACTCTGAGAAAGATAGCTACCACCGCCGTAGATCCAGCGTGTGAGACGCCGTGATCCGGTTTGAATCTCTAGCTTCGCACCGATTGCCGTTCGATTCGAAATCGTTCCATGTAGAGCAACGCCGGCCCAATTCCGTGCATCGTGCTGATTGACCAAGACAGAAATGGGGTCGTTCTGATGAACCACAACAAGGTCAACTGAGCCATCATTATCGAGATCTCCAACTGCAGTACCGCGACCAACGTGGTTGACACTGAAATATGGCCCACCAAGTTCGGAGACCTCTTCGAAGCGCAACCCTTCATGATTACGAAATAGCTGAGCTGGCTGATAGAAGTCGCTACCCGGGCGCCCGTAGATCACATTGCCATTGGCGATAAAGAAATCGAGCCAACCATCATTATCAAAATCGGCCAGATTGACTCCAAATCCCACCCACGGCGACATCGTCCCGGCGAGCCCCAACGACTTCGTCCGATTGATGTAAGTACGCGGCTCAGACCTTCGCAGAACGCTGGTGTCCTGATTCGTGAAATTCGTATAAATGAGGTCGGAAAGGCCATCTCCATCAATATCCCCCATATCCAGCCCCATCGAGCCTTCGCGATCACCCAAAGGTGATACTGCAACGCCGGCGGCCAGACCTCCTGAGTGGAATTTCGAATCCGGCCCGCCATACCACAACACGTTCTCTTCAAGATCGTTAGTAATGAAGAAATCGAGCCAGCCATCGTCGTCGAGATCCGATGAGACGATACCCAGACCTCGACCGGGCACCGAGATACCTGCACCAACCGAGACGTCTTCAAATGCACTATTGCCGGATGACTTGAAGAGTAGGTCTAACTCGCCTTCGTATTCGGCGGGGGCGCAGATATCTCGAAGATTCCAGTGATTGCGACACGGCTTGTCGCATGAAGGAGCCCACTTCGAATAGGTGATGACAAACAAGTCGAGGTTGCCGTCATTGTTGATGTCACCCCACGCGCCGCAAACATTCCAGTTCGGGCAGACAATTCCCGACTTCTCGGCAACCTCTTGAAAGCCACCGTCGCCAGTATTGTGAAATAGGTGGCACCCACCGAAGCCCGCGACTAGCAAATCTGAGAACCCGTCGTTGTCAAAGTCGGCAATTGCACAACCGTGGGTATAGAGGCTCGCCGCCGACAAATTTGCCGGAGCCGTCGCGTCGTTCCATGTGAGAGATTCCGTCTGCCTACCCAAGAACGACGAGCGGCCATGAACTTCCAACGGGTTCGTCGTAAAGCTCCCGCCGCCCGTCACGAATACATCGAGCTGCCCATCATTATCAAAGTCGAACAGGCCCGCCCCGCCGCCCATGACTTCGAGAATCGTGTATGCTCCTGCGCGCGATCCGTCTTGATAAGCATATCGCAGTTGGCTGCGATCAGAGACGTCTAAGAAGTAGTCCCCCGCACGCGCATCTCGCGGGCGGGACTGTGGCGGCCACTCGTGTGGCAGCGGCGCTTTCCCGTGCTCACGAGGTGCTGCCGCTTGGCTTGCCCTTGTCCTGTGGCTGCGCTCGTGAGTGGACTGTTCTTGAGAAGGTTTATCTCCTTCTTGTCCGCAGCCTGTGATTATCAACGCGGCTAGGAACGCAAAATGGAGATACCATTTGCTCATTTGAATTTCTCGACCGCGAACGTGAGCTTGTTCTCGCCAGTGGTAATCGACGCGGTCAGCCCACTGGTAGCCGGAGATGTGAATTGATCGCGCACTAATTTCTTTTCTGGGGCAATAGCAGAGTGCTGCTGGGTGACGGGATCAATCTTGATTTCGGCGGGAGTGATGGCTCCTGTGATATAAACAACATACTCACCCGGTTCTGGCAGAATGTCGTCGTCTTTGAACTTAAAGGTCCCGTCGCTCTGAATTGGAACAGTATATCCTCGGCCTTGCCGCTTGCCGGTTGCTTCAAAGACAACGCGGCCCACCGTGAGTGGTGTGCCGTCAGAGAACTTCACGATACCGGAGACCGGCACGCCTTTGGAACTGCTGCCGCAACCCGAAAGGGTAAATGCCGTGATCGACAAGAATAGCGCGACGATATAACGCATATAACTCTCTCTTGGAAAACAAAGAGCCCACACCTCGACCGAATGCATGAGAATCGGCACTTGAGGTGGGGCGATGAATGCGCGATGTCAAAAGCTAACGCAGCCCAAATGGAATCGACCGTAGCCGAAATCGTCAGATTTCGGGGCCGCAGCGACGGCGTCCAAAGTTTCACGACTTCGGATACAGAAATGTGGGCACGGCGGGCGGAAGTTTCACGAGAAACATCTACCGAAGACCCACAAGTTTTATGCGGAGCTAAGCTCGGCAATGGGCTCGTCGAAAATGCGACTTACAACAAGTAAGTCGCATTTTCATCCGGTTGACAACCGCGTCGTCAGAATCGCGACTGGCAACCGCCAATCCAATCTGAAGCGGTTCCCAATGTCAGAAAGACGTTGGGTGGTAGAAGGCGAGACTGCGAGATCTCTCGTGACGACGAATTCAACGAGTGGATGTAAACGTCGTCCCGCTGCGGCTCGGGATGGATTCCCAAGCTACTTCTTGAGGCAGAGCCTCACTTGGAGCGATTCCGGGAATTCAGGCAACAAGCCTGATGGCCGAGAACCGTTGTGTTACCGCAGTTCGATATGTGGCCGTCAGTCAGTCTTAATCGGCGAAGAGGTCAAACACGTTTCCGTCTTGGGCATTTCCAAGATTGCTAACAATGCTGACATTGACTGTCGTGTTGACATCTCGAACGGCACCGTCACCCATGAGAAATGGCACAATTCCGGTGTGCCAACTTCCGAGTGATTCAATGCCGGCATTCTGCATACTTGCAGTCAAAGTATTGCTATTTGGCGCGAGCGGGCGATTGTTGGTCGGTCCCGCGAGCCACAGTTCACCCCATCCACCGTCTCCTGACGATCCATAGCCGCCGCCCGCATTAAAGAAGATGGTTCCGTCTCGGGAATTGGCATCTGTGCCACAGCACTTGCCGAGCCCTGCGATCGTCAGATGCTTCTCAGCAACCATGCCGGTGTTAGTGAGACCGTCGGTGCAATAGTTGGTGTCAGTTCGGCACTTGTAGTCGCCGGACAGACCAGATGGATTGCGAATTGCGCTTTGGATCAACTGGCGTTGCCCACCGTCAGAGGCAGCGACACCGTTCGGTGTATACTCGCCGGACCCAGTTCCGGTTGACCATGTCACAGCAACATAGTCGCTGGTTGGGTTCCCGTTGGCGTTACGGGATGAACTGCGTCGAGTTGGACAAACCCAAGCACCAATATTTGAAAACGCACCACTGCGAAGGTTGTTGTAATTATTGCCTGAGTTTGAGACGGCATCAAAATCGAGCATCTCATACTGCGCTTGAAGATCCATAAATGGCAGGATGACGGCATACCACGTCAGCCGGTCGCTACCGAGTGTGAGGGGCGGGAAACCGTTTTTGACCTCGATGAAGTTGTGAATTCCGAGACCAAGCTGCTTGAGGTTGTTCTTACATTGGGCTCGCCGAGCAGCTTCACGTGCTTGCTGGACTGCGGGAAGTAGAAGCGCCACCAGCACCGCAATAATGGCGATGACGACAAGCAGTTCGATCAAAGTGAAGCCGCGACGCTGACTTCGGGATGCGGACAGACCGGTTGTAAGGCGAATCATGAGGATCCTTTGCAAGTGTAAGCGAGTGGGATGTTGCGCAACTAAACCGATTGAAATTCAGGCGGTTCTTGGCGATTTATTCTGGAAGGCAAGGGGGATTGAATCTGGCGGGCGGGGGCGAAGGAGGGCAGGAGCGAGGAGAGTGAGGCCTGTGCCGGCGCGGTAGAAGCCCAAAAAGGATGCTATGTGGGTCTCGACGTCAGCAGCAAGGACCGCGAATGCGTTGCTGTAACCTATGAAGTGTAAATCAACCCATCACGAGCTATCAGGATGAGATCACATCGCCTGCCACGAAGTCGCGGGCGACTCAGGTCTCGATCTGGAAGAAGTCGAAGGCAAGATCGAGCGATGGGGCGGAGTGTGTCAGGGCTCCGATGCTGATGCGGTCGACTCCGGTCTCTGCGATGCCGCGCACGGTTTCGAGATTCACTCCGCCTGACGCTTCGAGCTGCACCTTTGGGGCGAACTTGTTGCGGAACTCAACCGCACTACGGAGCTGATCGAGGTTCATGTTGTCGAGCAGCACGATGTCGGGCGCTCCTTCGAGCGCGTCGTGCAGTTGGCCGAGCGTGTCGACCTCGACCTCTATGGTGATCGGCTTCGGACTCTTTGCACGTGCTTGCTTTACCGCTGCTGCGAGCGATGAGTTGCCGATCTGCCGCGACCATGCGGCGATGTGATTGTCCTTAATGAGCACTCCGTCATAGAGCCCGATGCGATGATTCGTGCCGCCGCCAGCGCGTACGGCGTACTTCGCGAGGGAGCGCCAACCGGGGAGCGTCTTGCGTGTATCAAGAATGACAGCCTGCGTTCCCGAGATGAGATCAACAAAGCGGCTCGTCAACGAGGCGATGCCACTGAGGTGCGTCAGAAAGTTCAGGACAGTCCGCTCGCCAATCAAGATCGACGACAACTGACCGACGACACGTGCTACGACTTGCCCCGCGATCACGCACGAGCCATCCGGCACTTCGGTGATCCATGCAACTCGATGACCGAGTTCGGCAAAGACAAGCGGCCCGATCGGGAGTCCCGCAACGACGCCAGGTTGCCGCGCGACGATATGCACCTCGGCACGATTCTCAGGAGCGATCAACGCGCTGCATGTCAGACAGCCGACATCGGCAAGGTCTTCGCGCAATCCCAATCGCACGAGCGCTTCCGCGCAGGCGGACTCAGCACTTCCGAATTCCAATGGCGCCGCAGCAGTCATAGGCAACCTCTCATTGGCAGATCGCAATCAACACAGCAGCGGGGGCACGACTCAGGCATGAGTGCAGTGCGTTCGTAGCTTGACTCTCCGAGTCGAGCTTTGATCAGGGACGGGGCTCGACTTAGAGAGACTGTAATTAAATCGCCACTCGGGCTTGTCCCAGTGGTTTAACGGCCTTTGCGCTACTCGAATTGCCCTTGATTTTGAGTAGCGCAAAAGCCGCTAAACCCCCGACGCAAGGTCAGGGGCGATTTAATCACAGCCTCAGAGAGTCAAGCGATGACTTCAGACCGCCAATCTCAGTCGCTCCGCGACTCGCATCATTCGAAGTTCAAGGCTTGAAGACCCACTCGTGTTCTGCCCGAATCACATCGGTTTCTCGTTACTCGGCAGTTGCCGGTCAGCACGGGCTAGAAGCCCATGCTACGAAGACTTAGTCGCCAAGGCGCGACTGCCATGAGTCGTCCCAGCTCGGCTCGTCGTCAATCAGTTCGCTGCCGCCAATCGACTCAACCAGCATGCGCACTTCGACGTTGTCTGAGTCGAGGATAGTGATGACGTAGTCGCCAATGCGGACGCTCTCGCCGAGGTGCAACTCATGAACGTGAGTCTGACTCTTCGGCTTCGCGGTCGGAAATATCACGAGCATCCTCCGTGCGGATTCATGGGTCATCGTATGGCCGGCCCTCGAGGCACATGACGATGTTTGGGGCGTCGCGAGCGACTGATCAACAACGTGTGACGCACGCTGTTGTCTGATAGTGAAGGCATGAGTCATCACCATTCGGCCCGGCCCGAGCGAGGCGGGAATATAGCCGTGAGGTCCGACCATGCAACGAGCCTCAAAGCCCATTTGCCTCTGTCCTCAAAGCCAAGAAAACCCAACAGCCAACAGCTTCTCAAGCCGCACATGTTCGAGTAGGCCGAAGCCACTTGCGCGCTGTTCTCACGGTGTTGAAGCTCGTTGCGCCAACGTGATTGAGCCGCTGCGTATGCCTCGCGCAGAGGACATGCTCGCGACGTCGCACCGGTATGTAGTATTTCCGACATCCCTCAGCCGGTGCTGTCGCCTTCGCCTGAGACATCGTTGCCGACGATCTCGCGCAGCTTCGTCATCGCTGACGCTAGCACTTGCCGAGCACGGTCTTTCGTGACTCCCAAACGAACGCTGATTTCATCGAGAGATTGCGGACCGGAATGCGTTCCGATCCCGAATCGCATGCTGACGGCTTCTTGTTCGCGCTCATTCAAGTGATCGAGGATCGCTTCAATTTGAGCGTGTTGCTCATGTATGCGTCCGGCTTCAGCGGTGATCGAAGATCGCTCGTCGGTGTGCGCCGCCATCGACTCATCGTCGCTGCTGCGGAAGCGATTGGTGCGAGTCATTTCCGAGTAACGATGCTGTGCGTAGTGCCGCATCAGCGCCCATGTCGCGTAGGTCGAGAACTTGTTGCCGCGCGTGTAATCAAAAGTTTCGAGCGCCCGGATCATGACCATGTTGCCGTCGCTGATCATGTCGAAGAACGATGACTCATCGGGCTGATGCTTCCGCGCCACCGCGACGACCAATCGCAAGTTGCAGCGGATCAGCATGTTCTTCACCTGCTGACTGGCTTCAATCAATTCGTCGATCGCATCCATTGCCGCGATGTCCGGCTGAAACTTGCGCAACTGGCTACGTGCTTGCTGCGCCTTGAACTGCAAGTAGTTCATCTTTCGAAAGAGGAAGTACTCCTGCTCGCGCGTCAGCACCGGAAAGGCATAGAGATCCGAGAAGTAACCGGGCAGCTCTTTGCCCTCTTGCTCGGATGGTTCGAGCAGCGGCAAATCCAATCCCGTCGGGGGAATTAAAATGACAGCGTCGGCATCTTCACCGTCGAACTCGGCACAGTGGAAGAAGGCAAGCGGCAACTTCAGCAGCAACTCGCGGCGGTACTCCTTTGCAATGCGATGAATGCTCGAACGACTGCGCTCAAACTTCTTGCCGACCGCCGTCGGAGACTCGCCCCGCTGCAGCGCGTGATAGATCTCATGCTTCTCGTTTTCGGTCAGCATCTCCTTCGAGTTTGCAAAGATGGCCGCAGAGGGAAACCGCTGATCGTGCTGCCGAATCAAGCTGCGAATCGTCTCGGGCACTCGCCCCATTCGCTTTGCGAGGCGTTTGATGATCTGCGTCTGATTCGCGCCCCAGCGCGCTAAACGTCGTGCTCGACGTATCGCCCACTCACGCTCTTCTTCAGAGAGGTTCGTGAACTTCGACGCTGACGCGACTTGCTCGGAGTGCTCGCTGACGAACCGTTCGACATGCGACTGCAAGAAGCCGAGCCGCTTCCGCTTTCCGAAGCGATAGCGACGACCGCCTAATCCCTTCGAGCGCCAACGACTGATGGTCTTCGGAGCGATGTTCAACTGGCGGCAGAGATCATCTTGCGTCAGCACCGGTTCCGACGCGGCACTGGCATCGAGATTCAGCGAGTCCGACATGTGCTCAATGAAGAGCAACACATCGCGCACGGCGTCGGTACCGCTTAGCACCAGTTCGCGATGCCGATCAGACGGTCGCGAAGTGATGTCATGAATGAGATCGGGAAAGGGATAGGACTCATCAACGCTGAGCGTCGGCAGAAGCTTCTCCGCGCGTTCGATCTGAGCGAGACGCACCGTGACCGGAGCAAAGCGTGCCTGCTGCTCGGCGAACTCTTGAAAGGCAGCATGTCGATAGCGATCAAGCTTCACGATGTTGTGCCGGTGCGAGGAGTCTGTCTGAGTTGCGCGAACTTCCAGTCCGAATCATCTGCCGGTTCGCTTATGTAACCGTTACTACTCAGCGAGGGCGAGGTTACTTGAAAACCGAAGTCGCGCTTTCTGTGTCAAGTTTCGCGTGATGAAGTTGTTGGAGCCCATTGTCCTGCAATTCGACTTACATGGGCACATCCGCAGTTCGGCTTTGCTATCCGCAGGAAAGTACGACTCATGAAAGACGGCTTCCTACGGATGGCAAAGCCCGGCTGCGGATGAAGACAGCTCACGGCGATCAGAAACCCAATGACACTCTCCTGAAACTGGCCGGTCCGAGGCAGTTCCCAATGTCCGAAGGACGTTGGGGGGTATGGAAACGCGACTGCGAGATCTCTCGTGACGACGAATTCATAGAGTGAATGTAAACGTCATCCCGCGGCGGCTCGGGATGGAATCCCAAGCTACTTTTCGGGGCAGAGCCTCGCTAGGAGTCTGTCCGAGTAGCATCGGCTTCCTGCCCGTGCAGGCTGACTGGCGATTCGAAGCTGATTGTAGGAGTAAATACAGCACGGGCTTGAAGCCCATGCTACGACGATGCGAACGCCGCCTGAGTTGCTCAAGCATGCTTTGAGCCGCGCGCTGCTGCATATAGTAACGCTCGAAAGTTATTGACTGCGTCTTGAGTGACCGCATTCATCCGATCGCCCGCACCGCAGACTGCCGATCGCACGGCAACGATGTCCGGTTCAACTTCGAGCGCCAGCGGCAAGTCGCTCGCACGCAGACGCCCCGCGACAGCGAACGACAACTCACGCTCGCGAGTGGCCTTTCGCAGCGCTGCCAATTCATCGAGTGCTGCGAAGTCGAAGAGTCGCTGCTCGCCCTTCGTGAATGTGTCGATGAGCAGTCCGCCGATTCGCACTGTTGTTTGCTCTCGCAGCTGATCGACAAGAGCAAGCACGTCGCGCGGTGTCGGGGCATCCGCCAATTGCCAGTCGGCATAGACGACTGCAATCCATTGCGGCGACGCGAACGCAGAACTCTGCACTCGCTCAACAACGCGCTGAAAGTCATCGAGCAACGATGCTCGACCGCGCATGCCTGCCAATCCGAGCTTCACAAACTGAAGCCTGCAGAGGACTGTCGGCCGATCGTCAGCAAGCGGCAGCGGATCTGCACTGAGCCACTCAGTGAGTTCACCCAGTGCCGCGCTGACGGGGCAATCTTCGCGCCATGCTGTAGCTTTTGTGACAGCCGAGATCGTCGACCAATCGGCCCGACCGAGAGCACCTTGAAGCGGCTCTTTCACATCGAGCACATCACAGCCTCCCGCGAGTGCCGCAGCCGCTTCGGCTGAATTGCGCACGCTGACGAGAAGTTTCGGAGGCACAGCGGATTCCAACTACGAATAGAAACAGCAAAGGCGAGCCGCACTGCGACTCGCCTTTGAATGCGAACTACTTCTTCGGGACAACCCAAATGTTGCGGAAGCGAATTGGGTTTCCGTGATTCTGCAGGTGCAGTGGTCCCGGCTCCGGACCTTCCTTCAGAGGAGACGCCGTCGTCGAGTGAGTCAGCTCGATGTTGTCTTGCACTTTGACGCCATTCAGCAGGACGGTCATGCGGCCATTCGCCGTCTTCTTCCCAGCGGCATCAAACGTCGCGGCAGTGAAGTCGACGTCATAGGTCTGCCATGACAACGGCGGGAACGCCATGTTGAGATCGGGATCCTTGATCGAATAGACGCCGCCAAGCTCGTTGTTCTTACCTTCGAGGCCAAACGAATCGAGGATCTGCGTCTCGTAGCGGCCTTGCATGTAGCAACCACTGTTAGCTCGACCCTGACCGCGAGCATTCGGCATGAACGAGAGCATGAACTCGAGATGCAACGTGAAGCTGTTGAACTTGTCGGTCGACGTCGTGCCTTCCATCAGCAGGCCGTCCTCAGTGACTTTGCCGCCTTGCCAATGAGACGCGTCTTTGCCGTCGAACAACACCACAGCACCTTCAGGCGCCTTCTTGCCGAGCGTCGGGCTCTTGCGAACGACTTTGCTCACCGTCCCAATCGCGTTGCCATCTTTGTCAGAGACGCTGCCCTTGCCGTCCTTAATCTCAAGCCGCCCGTGCTGCGGGTGTGAGAACTTGAGCACGCCGTTCTCGATCTGTCCTTCGGCTTGATGCTTCTCCTTCTTGTCCCATCCATCGCCGGGCAATCCGGTCGGATAGGCGACCGCAGCAAACTTCCCGTTGCCGAGAGCGATGACCTGCACGCCGAGCTTCAATTTGTCGTTGCCGATCTCGCCGGTGTATTCACCCTGTAATTGAAAATCCTCACCCGCGTCCTTCTCGGTCAGCGCCGCCCAATTACCGGCCTTCTTGTCTTGAGCAATGACCGGCTGCGCGACGACAGCCAAACTTGATACTCCCAAACACAACGACCAGCTCAGCCAGCGACGCAACATGAAGAGACTCCTTGAAGAGAATTGAGCACCTGCAACATCACCCCGCCGACGAGCATGTCCGAGTCGCCGTAGCGTGACTCTCTGAGGCTGTGATTAAGTCGCCCCCGACCTCGTATCGGGGGTTTAGCGGCTTTTGCGCTACTCGAATTTGCCCTAAATCGTAGTAGCGCAAAGGCCGTTGAACCCCCGAGGTGAACTCGGGGGCGAAGCTTTCATCAGGCCAGAATTAGGCCGTAGCTACAGCCCATTTCTCGGACAAGCTGCTTGCGGGGCGGGGATGATGAAAGTGCCTATGCGGCAATGCAAGGAGTGGCAACGAGCGGCCGGCGGCGTGCGTTGGGTCGAGCGGGGATCGCGTTGTGCAAGCCATGATCGCAGTAATCACAGCCGGAAAAGCGCGGCCCGATGGGCACGCGGTTAAACGATTGGATCACAAGCGGAAGTGGAATGTTTGCACGATGTAGCGCCACAGCCATGAACCGGCCGAGCGCTTATCGACTTCGAATCGCGCCTTGCCGCGCATGCCGGAGCGGAGCATGTCGCTGTCTTGATCGAGATCGATCGTCGCTTGATAGACGCTGCTGACGAGCTTCTCGCGGCCTTGCTTGTCCGTCACCGTCGGTAAGTCGCCGCCGAGTTTGTTCGACAACAACTCGGGCACGTACTCGAGCGCTTCCTTCGAGAACTCTTTCACCGTGCCTTCGTAAGTCTTGTAAGGCAGATGCGTGAATCGCAGTTCGATCAACCGCTTCTCGGCCTGCGACTTCTCAAGCTGATCCGTGAGGCTCACGCCCTCAAGCTCCATCTCGTTTCGATCGCCCTGATCGATCAGCACGATCGCTTGATAGTGCTCGTTCGGAGCAACGCTCAGCAGATGCGTGCGTTCTTCAAGCACTGATCCTCGATTGCGAAGATCCATTGGCGAGCCGTGCCATGTGACAAGCTGAGTGCGGCGCTGCTCGATCGGCGGCTCCTTCGTGCGCGGGGCTTCGATGACTTTGCCCGTCGCTGGCGCCAACACAACGAGATCCGAAAGCTTGCGATTGACTTCATCGAGCTGCTCTTTGAGCGACTCAATGCGTTTCTCGGCGACGAGCACTTGCCCTTCGTCGCGCAGCCGGATCTGTGTGAACTTCTCTTCTTCCTGCACCGCCAATTGGACTTCGAGCTTGCGTTTCTCGTCTTCCATTTCCTGATTGCGGAGCAGGGCGATGATCTGACCTTCTTCAACACGCTCGCCCGGTCGAACTTTGACTTCGAGCAGCTCGCCCGGCGTCTTCGTGTAGACGTGCTGCACGTCTTTGGGCTCGATGATGAACGATGCTTCGAGGTGCCACGGAATCGGAATCATCAAACCGCCGATGACAACGAAGGCCAACAACGACAACGAGATTGCAATCTTCGGACGGCTCATAGGTTCGATCCTCGGGGCCGAAATGATCTGATAGAGGTTGTAAATCATGCTGCCGACAATGGTGCCCAACGAGAACACCGCCATCGTCGCTCCGATGCTTTGCAGCTTGTACGGCTTAAGAACCGTGTAGAGGAACACCGTGATCGCTGCGACGACGAACCAGCGATAGATGCCCGCCGTGATCGCAAACAGGATGAACCAGTGACGGCCGGTCTCGGGCATGAACGGGTCGGGCTTTGATTCGATGCCGAGGCAGTACCAAGCGAAATATTCCCGCAGCAGCTTGTCGGCCTTCGGTCGGAGATTCGGGATCTCCAAGAAGTCGGACATCATGTAGTAGCCGTCGAATCGCATGAGCGGATTCGCGTTGAAGATGACCGTTGTAATCGTCGTTACAAAGAAGATGTTGAGCGCGAGGTTATGTAACAATCCTTGCTTCGTGTACCACCAAATGAAGATCGCGAAGGCCGACAGGAACACTTCGATATACATGCCCGCCGCGCCGATCACGATGCGATGCCACTTGTTGCGCAGCATCCATGAGTCCGATACGTCGCAATACAAGCACGGACTGAAGACGAGCAGCATGACGCCCATCTCATGACACTCGCCGCCGAAGTGCTTGCAACTGAGCCCGTGCCCGAATTCATGGATGATCTTGCAGCACGCGAGCGTGACCCACAGCCAAATCAGATTGGGCCAGCCAAAGAAGCTTTGAAAGTGCGGCAGTTGTTGGCGGAAGGTGTCGAACTGCACGCCGAGCAGCAGCCACGCGGCGACGACGATCACGAGATAAATCGCCACTCCGACCGGCGTAAACATCCACTTGAAGAAGGGATGAATGACTTCGAGCGTCTTATGCGGATCCCATCCGGGCAAACGCAGATAGAGCAAGCTGCGGAGAGTGTTCCAAAACTTCTTCTTCTTCTCGTCCCAATTCTTCTTCAGCAGCGACGCGCCTTGCCCTTCGCGGTTCGAATAGACGAGCCCCTTCTCATGCAAGTCCGTGATGAGATGCTGAATGTCGGAGAGTTGCAGTCGCACTGTCGGCATGACTTTGAGCATGCCTTCGCGCACGTCTTCAAGACTGCGTTCGGCATTCAGCAAACGCAGCACTTCGTACTGCTCTTGCTGTAATCGATAATACTTCAAGCCGGCAGGATCTTTGACGACCCAATAACCGACTCCGCCGTAATCAATCCGCTTGATGACGAGATCCTTGCGCATCTCAAGCGGGATTGGCCGCCGAGTTGAAGGCGTCATCGAAGGAGCATTCGCGGTGATCAAGGTGACCTCGCAAGAAGTGGCTTATCGCGGCTTCGCCGCATTCCAATTGTGGTTCGACGCTCCGCGTCGAAAATTCTCGACGCAGAGCGTCGAGCCACAATGGAGCACGCGAACCGCGTGCAACAGAGATGAAGGCAAAGAGCACGCATTCGTTAGCGGAACGGATTCTGCGCAGTCGGAGTGATTGTCATCGTGCCGCGCAGGCCCTCTTTCAGGAGTCCGTCGACGTTTTCGACATAGGCCAGCACCTTGACGCGACTGGTGATCTCAACGCGGGGATCAACGAACTTCACTTTCCCGCGGAACGACGCATTGATGACTCGCTCAACAGATTTGTTCTGATCGCGGAACGTGATCTTGAGCACGACGTCATCGCCTTCTTTGACGTTGTACGAGTCCGCGACGCTCAGATAGCCCTCAACTTTGAATAACTCGGTGTTGACGATCTCGAGAATCGGATCGCCCTGCCGCACGGCCATGCCCTTCTTCAGCAAGACCTTGCTGACCTTTCCGTCAAACGGAGCAATGACTTCATAGGTCTTAAGCTGCTCTTCGGCTTCTTCCTGCGTCGACTTTGCGACGGCTTGCTCGAAGACAGCTTGCTCGGTTTGCAGACGTCCGCGCTCGACGCCGAGCACAAGCTTTTCAATCTCGACCTTCGGGACCGCTCCCGGTGCCCTCTTGTTGGCATCTTCCGCGATCTTCAATTCAGCGGCCGCGAACTCCGTCGCCTTTTGGGCATAGCGAGTTTGAACGTCGTTCTGCGCCTTCTCAGTCGCGGTCTTCAGAGCGGCACGAGCGACTCCGTCTTTGAGTCCTGCGACTTTTTGATTGGCTTTGACTTCGTCGCCTTCGGTCAGGTCCATGTATTCAAGAATACCCGGTCGGTCGCTCGCCAATGCGGCCACTCGAATCAGCACGACGGAGCAGTCCGAAGCGACAATGCCGCTCGCGCCTTTGCCTTGCTGAGCCATGACCGAGTGCGCGTCGTGATTCATCCAATTGCCGACGCTCAATCCCAATGCCAATACGACACTTGCCGATGCGATCCACTTCCAATTCTTCATCACCAGTCTCCGGTCTAGTAATCAACTCGCCGCCAAATTCGCGTCGAATGAGCCTCATCGCACCCTTTCGGAAGGAAAGGGGCGGGGATCGTACAAACGCGCCACAACTGCCACTAGACGGATCGGCGGGCCGCATGAGGGGGCAGTTCTCAGTCGCTCATTCCGATGACTTCACCGAGACGCAACGCTGAACCGGCAACACGCGGCGCGCTCCTTGCTGGTCAATTTGGGCGGGACTAAGGTTCGGTCCCGCGTTCGACCTACCTCTTTTGGAAGCAACAACCGCAGTTCGACTGCCTTTTAATGCTCGATCGCGACTGGCGTTGTTGCCCCTTTCTCGGACTCTCCCGAGTTCTTCTTACCCCCCTCAAAGAGTCAAACTCATGAAGCACTTCTCGACCGCGCTCGTTTGGGCGTTCTCGGTTTGTTTCGCTCTGCACGCCTCGGCGGGCGATGCATGGAAAGCGAAGCCAATGGATTGGCCTCATTGGAGAGGCCCGGAAGCGAACGGCATCTCGCGCGAGAAAGGGCTCGTCACCAGTTGGTCGCCCGATGGCGAGAACCTCTTGTGGAAGAGCAAAGAACTCGCGACTCGCTCAACGCCGATCTGCATGAACGGCAAGCTCTACATGCTCGCGCGGCTCAATCCGGCGACGGCTCAAGAAGGCGAGAAGGTTATCTGTGCCGATGCCGCGACCGGCAAGATTCTGTGGGAGAACAAGTTCAACGTCTTCCTCTCGGACGTGCCGGACACGCGCGTTGCATGGTCGTCGGTAGTGGGCGATCCCGAGACCGGTCGGATCTACGCTCAAGGCGTCTGCGGTCACTTTGCCTGCATCGACGGCGAGACTGGTAAGACCGTTTGGTCGCGGTCGCTTACCGAAGAGTTCGGTTTGCTGAGCACTTACGGAGGTAGGACTAATTACCCCGTCTTGCGCGGCGATCTCGTGCTGATCAGCGCGGTCATTGTCGGATGGGGCGATGCCGCTCGTCCGACGCATCGCTTCTTGGCTTTCGATAAGCGCAATGGTCAGCCCGTTTGGATCAACGGCACGAACCCGCTGCCGTTCGACACCACTTACAGCACGCCCGCGTTGACGAACTACAAAGGCACGCCGCTGATGGTGTTCGGCTCAGGCGACGGCGGCTTGCACGCGATGCAGCCCAATACCGGCTTGCCCGTTTGGAGCTATCTCATCTCGTATCGTGGCGTGAATACATCGCCGGTCATCGCTGGAGATCTCGCGATCGCCGGGCACAGTGAAGAGAACTCGGACACGAGCAAGATGGCGGCGCTCTTGGCGCTGCCGCTCGGTGCGAAGGGCAAGATCGAGCCGGGCAAAGAAGCCTGGCGCGATCTCGAGATCTATGTAGGAAAAACGTCACCTCTCGTTGTCGGCGAACGGATCTATGTCGTCGATGACTCCGGCTTGCTCTATGTCGTCGAGCTGAAGACCGGCAAGGTGATCGGGAAGCAGAAGCTCGGGACTCAAGGTCGCGGCAGCCCGATCTTCGCTGACGGCAAGATCTATGTTTGCGAAGGCTATGGGCGTTACTACGTCTTCGAACTCGATGAAGAGAAGGGCGTCAAGAAGGTCTTCAATTCTCGCTTGCCTTCAGACATGGATGCGTCGCTCATCGTTTCGAATGGCCGCATCTTCGTGGCGACGAATGAGGAGCTGTATTGCGTCGGCAACAAAGACGTGAAGCCCAGTGCTGATGCTCGACCGGAAGTCGCTCCCGAAGCACCGCTTGAAGAGGATCCGAATCCGGCTCATGTGCAGATCGTGCCCTGCGAGTCGCTCTTGAGAAGCGGATCGAAGGGGCAAGCTCAGCGGCACGTCGTGCGGCTCTACAACAGCAAGGGGCAGTTCCTGCGAACCGCGAAGCCTGAAGAGGTGCAGTTCTCAGTGACCGGCGCCGGCAAGGTCGATGCTCAAGGCCGCTTCGAGACACCGACAGAGAACACTCACGGCACCGCGACGCTGACTGCGAAAGTCGGCGAATTGGCGGGAACGGCTCGCATCCGAGTGACTCCCGATCTGCCATGGAATTTTGATTTCACCGACGGAACCGTCCCGGCCAACTGGGTCGGCATGCGTTATCGCAACATCGTCATCGACTTCGATCTCTATAAGAAACTCGAAGCACAGAGTGAGAACATCGCTCGCCTCTACATCTATCTGACGTCGGCCTACACCAATACCGGACGGCCGGTGACGGGCTACGACAACACGACCCCCGATCAACGTTGGACCGAGTTCTTGCGGTTCCTGCGTCTGACCGAAAAGGTGAAGACGCTTGATGAAGCGAAGGCCGAGATCGAGCCGCTGCTGAAGGCACTCGAAGCCGAGAAGGTCGTGAGCGAGTGGAGCTGGGAAGAGCTCGCGGACAAGCAACCGAAGCTGACCGTGAAGCAAGGCCCGCGCAAGGTCGAAGGCAATGGCGTGCTGACGAAGATCACAACCATTCCGAAGGGCACGCGCAGCTTCGGCACGATGGGTCGCCCGGACTTGTCGAGCTACTCCATTCAAGCCGACATCTATCTCGCCGAGCGACTCGGGAAGATCGGCGACGCGGGCTTGATCGCTCAGCGTTATCGCCTCGACTTCATGGGCGAGCACAAGCAGCTCAAGCTCATTTCATGGATCTCGCACGAGATCAAGTATCACCAACAAAAGGTCGACCTGCAGGCCAACACTTGGTTCACGCTGAAGCTGCATGCTTCGACAAAGGACAAGGACGGTAAGAAGGTCGCCGTGCTGCAAGGCAAAGTTTGGCCGCGCGATCAAAAGGAACCCGCCGACTGGACGATCACATGGGAAGACGAACCCGCAAACGAAATCGGCAGCCCCGGCTTGTTCGGCAACGCCAATGACGCAGAAGTCTTCTACGACAACGTGAAAGTGTGGGCGGATTAGTTCGACGGACATTGCCGCGATAAGGACGGATGGGACGAATAAGACGAAGGAGCACCGTCGCAATCGCGGCTCGCGATCGCACCGGTGCTCTGAGTCGCTCGCTTTACTGACCCGCATCCGAAACATGATGGGCCAACATGAATACTGATAAGCAACTCTTTCAATTGTTCTCGGTGCGGCCGAGTTGGTTGTTTGAGTTGGCTCGGCTTAAGCCGCCGAAGCGCTGTCAGTTCCGACCTTTCACGATCAAATCACTTGAGCGGCGATTGGACGGTTTGATTGTTCCTGCGGATCCTCGGGAGCCGTTGTGGATCACCGAGTTCCAATTCTGCTTCGATCGATCCATCTACACGCGCATCATCACCGAGATGTGTGCGGTGCAAGAGGCGTTCAAGTGGCGAGCGGTGCGCGGGCTGATCTTCTTCGGTGAGCAGCAACATGACCCGCGTGTCGAACCGTGGACTCAAGTGGTCGACACCTTCGTGCTGCGAGACCTCTTGAAGTCGTTTCGCGAAAGCAATCCGACTCATCCATTGAACGCGGTCTTTCATCCTCTGATCGAACCCCGTGAGGATGTGTTGGAAGCTGAGGCAGTCGCAGACCTGCGGTTGATTCGGCAGAGTTCGTTTGGTGATCGAGACAAAGAGGCGATGGAGACAGTGTTCTTGGATTGGATCCAACAACGCTTCAAAGATCGCAGCCAGAAGGAGTTCGAAAAAATGCTGATCGGCGAACTGACTCCACTTGAAGAAACGAGAGTGGCCAAAGAATTCATCGAGATGGGAAAGCAGATCGGGCTTCGCGAAGGCAAGTCGCAAGGACTCTCTCAAGGCATTCAGACGGGCCAATCGCAGGCTCTGCAGCAAGCGATCGCGAAGGTGATCACAGCTCGGTTTCGCGAGGTTCCTCGGACGATTTTGTCGCGGGCCAAGAACATGCAACCGGAGCAACAGCTTGAGTTGCTCAGCGTTGCTTCGACTTGCGGGACAGTGGCTGAGATTCGTGAATGGCTGCGATCGCATCCTGCGAAATAGAGAACTCGACGCCGCATGACGGACTGAGAAATTGAGACGCAAGACAACTGAGAACGAGGCTTGCTGCTCTCATCACTGGTGCAGCAACTCGGACTCAAAGTGGGACTGAAAAGAATCGTTATCAAGATCCTCATTCGATGGAGAACGCAATGAAACTTCGGATTTCTTTGGCACTCGCGGCAGCGGTTGCGGCAGGGGCGATGTTGGAGAGTGATGCTCAAGCTCAAGGTAAGTTTGATCCGACGGCTTCGGCGACGAAGTACATCTCGACGCTGAAGGTCGGCAAGAAGGACTGGCCGATGTGGGGCGGGTCCAACGACCGCAACAACACTCCCGAAGGCAAAGGCATCCTGACGAAGTGGGACGTTGAGTCCGGTGAGAACATCAAGTGGAAAGCGAACCTCGGATCGCAGACTTATGGCAATCCGGTCGTCGCGAATGGCAAAGTCTATGTCGGCACCAATAACGGCGCGGGCTACATCAAGCGGTATCCGTCGAGCGTCGATCTCGGCTGCCTCTTGTGCTTCGATGAGAAGACCGGCGAGTTCTTGTGGCAACACTCATCGCCGAAGCTGCCGACAGGTCGCGTGCATGACTGGCCGCTGCAGGGCATCTGCTGCTCACCGGCGATCGACGGCAATCGCGTTTGGTACGTGACCAGTCGCGGCGAAGTTGTTTGCTGCGATGCCGAAGGCTTTCGAGACGGTGAGAATGACGGTCCGATTAAGACCGAGCCCAATGAGGACAAGTACGAAGCCGACATCATTTGGCGCTATGACATGATGGCCGCGCTCGGCGTCTCGCAACACAACATGTGTAGCTGCTCGGTGACGTTTGCCGGGAACGTGCTCTTCGTGAATACCTCGAACGGCGTTGACGAGTCGCATATCAACATCCCTGCTCCCGATGCTCCGAGCTTCATTGCGATGGATCGCGACACCGGAAAGGTGCTTTGGACCGACAAGAGTCCCGGCATCAACATCCTGCACGGTCAATGGTCGTCGCCGACCTACGGTGTCTTTAACGGCCAAGAGCAAGTGATGTTTGCTGGCGGCGATACATGGCTCTACGTCTTCGATCCAAAGGGCGACGGTAAGGGCAATGCAAAGCTGCTATGGAAGTTTGATTGCAACCCCAAAGAGTCGAAGTGGATCCTCGGTGGCCGAGGCACTCGTAATGAGTTGATCGCGACTCCGGTCATCTACGACGGAATGGTCTACATCTCGGTGGGACAAGACCCCGAGCACGGCGAAGGCATCGGTCATATGTGGTGCATCGATCCCAATAAGCGCGGCGACGTCAGCCCAACGATCGTGAAGGACAAGAGCGGCAAGGTCGTCGAACATCGCCGTCTGCAAGCTGCGGAAGAAGGCGAAAAGGTCGAGTTGAATCCGAACTCAGCAGCGGTGTGGCGCTATTCCAAGAGCGATCGCGACGGCAACGGCAAAGTCGACTTCGAAGAGACGATGCATCGCACGATCGGCACAGTCGCGATCAAGAACGATCTCGTGTTCTGTGCGGACTACAGCGGCTTGTTCCACTGCGTCGACGCGAAGGAGATCGACAAGACTCAGAAGAACGAAGACGGCACACATCCGCCGAAGGCTCATTGGACCTACGACATGTTCGCCGCCTCATGGGGGTCGCCGCTCATCGTTGAGGACAAGGTCTACATGGGCGACGAAGACGGTGACATCGTGATCTTCGAGCTGAGCAAGAAGCAGAAGCAGGTCGCCGAGATCAACATGGGCAACGCGGTCTACAGCACTCCCGTCGTCGCGAACGACACGCTGTTCATCGCGAATAAGTCGGTGCTCTTTGCGATTGGCAAAAAGGAGTAGTTTGTCCTACATGGGACAACGACATCTTCAACGCACTTCAAACGGGACGACCGCAAGTCGTCCCGTTTCTTTTTGCTCGCGCGGCAAGTCGGCGCAAGCGTTCGTCAAGATTCACGAGCTGAAGTGACTGCGTTTGATGTTCGAAGTGCGAATATAAGGCCGCCTCTTTGACCTCTCGTTTGTTTGATCGTCACTGCTTTACGAGTTCTGCTTATGTCTGCTCCTGCCGCTCATGATCCGAGCACGTTTGGTGTGCCGCCTGATGCTTCCGCTGCGAATGCGGCGTTTCAGCGATTGTGCGAAGTCATTGCACAACTGAGGTCGCCACAAGGTTGCCCATGGGATCGCAAGCAGACGCTCGCGAGTATTAAGCCTTACACACTTGAAGAGACTTACGAACTGCTCGAAGCGATCGACTCCGATGACAACGCGGCGATCGCGGAAGAACTCGGCGACGTGCTGTTGCAAGTCGTGCTCGATGCGCAGATCGCAAAGGACGAGCGGCGGTTTGATCTCGTCGATGTCATCAACGGCATCACGAACAAGATGATCTCGCGGCATCCGCACGTCTTCGGCGATGCAGTCGCGAAGACGGCAGAGGACGTCTCGCAACATTGGGACAAAGCGAAACGCGCCGAGAAGCAAGATCGCGAATCGATCCTTGATGGCCTACCGGCGGACCTGCCGGCACTGGCGCGAGCGGCTCGCATTGCGAAGAAGGCTGCTCGGGTCGGCTATGACTTTCCGCATCGTGCGATGCTCTTCGACAAGCTCCGCGAAGAGATCGCGGAACTGGGCGAAGAACTCTTTCCGGACGGCGAGATTCCTCACATCGCGGCGAGCGTCGAGATGCAGCCGGTGCCTGATGAGGAAGTGAGTGATGCGGCACAGCTTGATCGCATTGAAGGGGAACTCGGCGACGTCTTGTTCGTGATCGCCAACATCGCGCGGCGCTGGGGCGTGAATCCCGAAGAAGCTCTGCGCCGCAGCAATGCAAAGTTCGAGCGTCGTTTTCGTTACATCGAGCAACGACTCAAGGAGCAAGGCAGCGACATTCACTCGGCAACGCTGCGGCAGATGGAAGACATCTATCAAGAAGGCAAACGCCGCGAGAAGCAGGCGTAGAGGAAGAAGTCTTACATGACGGAGCGATGTGAGATGTGAGTGCAATCGCGCTCGCAGCCCGTCGATGCCGGGGCAGTCCATCAGACTGAGTTCGGCACTTCGAGGGAGCGCATCGGCAATCTGTTGTCGATGCGCCGAGTCGCTTTAGTTCGGACGCCTGCGATTCGCGCCAGCCTGAGTTGCACTTTTTCGATCATGACTTGCGCGTGCGTCGTTCAAAAAAGACGCCTCCGGCGAAATAGAAAGCGGTAATGAATTACCGCACTCCAAAACGATGGCAAAAGTCGAGCTTAGTGCCGAGTGCGGTCGGTGCCGGTTGCGATCATTGATCGCTGAGGTTGCATCAGTCGCTCGGGGCGAGATGACAGTTCGATGCCGAGCGGAAATGGGCCGGGCTCGGCGTGCAGGGATTGGGCAAGCGACATGCGCACGTCTTCGCGTTTGAAACGCACGAGATCCGGGCTCAGTGTCACGCGAAAGGCAGAGAGCGCTTCGCCGTCTGTCACTTCCATGACTTCGATGACGTCGCCTAAGCACGACAGCGGGCCGCGCGCGTCGCGACGAGTGACGACGAGCATCTCTCGATCCGGCAGTGTTTCGTCGAGCAAGAACGCGAGGTTGTGAGCAGGCACCGCTTGCCCCGGCAGCGAGAACAGTGCGAGCGTTGAGTCGTCTCCCAATTCCATATCAACAACAACGAGGTCGCCTCGTGCGGCTTCGCGTCGCAGCGTTTGAGTTAGCAACTGCATCGACGACGCACTGCGGACATCAAAGGCATCTCGCCAAAACAACGGTGCGAAGATCAACAAGAAGGATGCGAAGGCCGACGAGATCATCAGCGGGCTGACTCGCATCTGCGGTACGGGCAATCGGAGTCTCGTTTGAGCCAACAGGTTGCGAATGAAGACTCCCCCTTCAGAAGCAGTGCGTTCGAGTCCGACCGCAGCGAGCACGTTCCATAAGACGACCGCAGTGTGTAACAACGATTGCGGCTCATCGATCAGTAAGAGGGCGATCGCGGGGCCGAGCATCGCATAGCACCACAACAATCGCTCGGGCGAGCGACGAGTACCGAGCACGTCGTGCTGAATGCACCAAAGGCCGAGCGGCACACAAACGGCCCATGTGGCTGAGAGCTTGAGTGCGATCAGCAACCCTTGAGCGACACGATGTTGAATGCGGTCGGGCGAGATGTGCTCAAGCCAATCGCTCAATGAACCGGGCGACCAAAACACCGTGACGTCGGGCATGCGCCACCAAACGAGCAGCGGCCAAACGCTTGCGCCGGCGATGATCGCGATCGCTCCCCATAACCAAAGAGACTGTCGGATCAGTGAGATTTGCCGACTGGCAACAACATAAAAGGCAAGCGGTCCGAGCAGCATGACGGTCACTGCAACGAGGCCATTGCAGAACGCCGCCAGTGATAAAGCGGCAACGAGCAAGCTCATTGAGGACGGACGCGATGCGATGATGCTCGCCGGGAAAAGCTGCTGCCGAATGGGGAATTCAACATCAAGTCGTTCGTGATGCAGGCTCGCAATCACCGCAACGATGAGACTGAGAGTGGCTGCGAAGTCGCTTGCTCCGCCGCCGATGAGATCGAGAAATGACATCGTGCTCAATGTCATTAACCCTGCCAGTAGCCCCGCACGCCGGCCGAAAACTCGAGCAGCGACCGACGCCACCATGCAGGCCACTATCGCCAACGTCGCGCTCGCCACCACACGAGCAGCAGTTACGTCGGGCAGGCCAGTTGCCGCAACCAGTAGCACGGCCCATTGGGCGATAGGCGTGCGTTGCAGTTGCGGAGAACCCCCGATTGTCGGAATGAGCCAGTCGCCGGAGTGACTCATTTCGCGAGCCGATTGAAGCTGCTGTGCCGCGAGGTCGGAGACTGGCGGGTTCGTGATGCAGGCCATCACGAACAGCGCGAGTCCCAAACTCAGCACGAGCAACTTGTCGCTGCGCAAGAGATAGGGGGGGTTCTTCATGGTGAGCGTCGGGTGCGAGCTTCCGGGGCCGCGTGCGGAACTAGCGACGGCGAGAACGTTGTCCCCGGCGTGCAGCCGACTCGAAGTCGGC
Organism: uncultured Planctomycetaceae bacterium; assembly: GCA_964573505.1. Lineage (GTDB taxonomy): Bacteria > Planctomycetota > Planctomycetia > Planctomycetales > Planctomycetaceae > AM-0621. Next base: position 24,146 of record CAZNMS010000028.1, read on the forward strand.
ACACGCTGAGGCAGTTCGTTCGATTCGCCGCGCTGGCAGGAAAACGCTGAGATCTTGAAGACCAATTCATGATCAAGTTCGAGTCGTCATCAGCGGGTAACTCGCACCGCGAGTGATGTTGCTGATGACTTCTCGATCTTTGTCTTGAACCGTCTCTGACTCCCCTGAGATCGACCATTTTGGGCCGTCACTGCATCGCGGACTCTTCGCGTTAGGCAGACCTTTGCGATCACCGGCAAGTCTTCGGGTCGCGCCGATTGTTCTGCCTCCGAGCCAATCAATTGGCTTCCTGTTCGGACGGCGCGATTTGTCATGTCGTGCGGACGTCAGTGTTCGAGTTGCGTTCGGGAATCATCGAAAAGCCGGATTGCGCCGATCTTGCGGCGCGCCTTGAATACCGGGCATGACGTAGAGTGATCGTGCCGAGACGCCGCTGTTTGACGGTGCTGCTTCGTCGCAGAATTGCCCGTGCATCGGTCGGAGATTCTTCGATCGCAGCTTCGGCCTGCTCCTGCTTTTTCCGGTTGCTTGCTCATGACTGTTGGCTCGCGATTACGAACCGTGCTGCTGTGCCTGATGCTGCTATGTAGCTTCAGTTCCAGCAACGTCGCGCAGTCGCCCAGTCGCGGAGTGAAGATCAATCGCATCTTCGTCCCGGCGGGCAAACCCGAAACATGGCCGGCGGGCGATTGGGTGCCGATTACTTCTGACCGGTTGCAGTCACTGCTCGCACAGCAAAGAAAGCCGCAGCCGAAGACGCTCGTCGTGAATGAAGCTCGACTGTTTGCGACCTTCGATCCGAAGCGCAACGCGCTCGTCGGCGGACGCGCAGTTGTGTCGTTCGGCGAGAAGACGCCGGCTGATCGACTCGTCTCACTGTCGCCTCTGAATGTTGCGATCAGAAATCCGAAGTGGACTCGCATCGCCGAACAACCGGTTGTGATCGGCTTTGATGACGGGCAGCAACTGCAAGTGGCCGTGCCTCCGAACTCGGGCGAGTTGCAGTTCGACTGGCAGCTTGCCGGTACCGCGCGACTCAATGGCAGCGAGTTTGAGATCAAGCTGCCGCGTTCGATCGTCGGCGAAGTCACGATCGAAGCGCCGAAAGAGTGGTCGCTGTCTGCGGGCACGATGCAGCCAGTCAAAGCAGAGGCCGCGACAAACGGAATGCAGCGATTTGTCTTGAATGTCGTGACCGGGCAAACGCTTCGGCTGTTGCTGTCACCCGAGTCATTGAAGTCCGTCGAATACGCAGCTTCGACGTCATTGCTCTATCGGCAGACGACGACGCTCCAATTGTCCCGAGGGCGACTTGATCAACGTTCGGACTTCGTGCTCGATGCACTGTCGGTTGTGCCCGCGCAGTGGCGGATGCCGGTGCCTTTGAATTGGACTTGCGAAGCGGTCTCGCTCAACGGGCGACTGCTCACTGCGGCTGAGTGGAGTCTGAGTGCAAAGGATCCGAAGCAAGGCGGGACTCAGTTATTGACTGTGCCTTTGACGAACGGGAATGGCACGACGGCTCCGACTGTTTCCGTTCGGCTAAGCCGCACGCTCGGCGCCGGAGTGAAGACTGCGAGTTGCATCTGTCCGGCACCGAAGCACGACCGCGCAGTCTTGCTGAGCGGGCAAGTTGATCTGCAAGTCGTCTCGTCTTTGGCGCTCGTGCGCTACGACCTGCGCGATCTCCGGCAGACGGAGATTCGAACCGATGAAGGCATCGAGCGACTGACCTTTCTGCAAGATCGCTCGGGCGCGGAACTGACTCTGCATTGGGCCGATCAAGCAGAGTTACTCAGCATTCGATCGCGGCAGTTTGTTGCCGTGAATCTCGAAGACTCACCGGCCAGCTTTCGCACGGATCTCGAAGTCGAACCGCAGACGGGTTCGATGTTTGAGATGTCAGTTTCATTACCCCGCCAGTGGGAACTCAGCGAAGTCGTGCTGCAAAACAATGCGAACTCAAATCGACGAATCGATTGGACCGTCGTGACTGGCGAGAGCGATCAGCAGCTCAAAGTGTCTTTCCCGGACGGCGTTGCTGCGGGCAGCGAAGTTCTGCTGCGACTCAACGGGCATTACGTCGGCGTCTCGAAAGCGAACGACATCGCGGCACCGATTGGCGTCATGTCTCGCAGTACGCCGGAGTCGTTACTTGTCGCGATCACTTCGCCGACAGCGGCAGCAACGCTCGTTGCTCCTCACAATCGTTTTCAGCTTGCGGTACCAGAAGTACTGAACGATGCGAAGTTATGGACTCAGCTTGCAAAGGTCGCGACGGAGAAGGCGTCGGTCGAAAAGAACGCTCGCATTTGGGCGGCAAGCGGGCTCGATTCGACCGTGAATCTACGCGAGAGCCGCATTCGAACTCAGTCGGCAAATGACGCTGGCGCAGCGAGTTCTTCAAGCGCAGTTGCGTCGACATCAACGCCTCCGAAGCCGAACGATGAAAAGACGCGAACGTCGACCTTTCAACCGTTCTTCAGCGCGAAGCTGCGTTCGACATTATCTCCCGGTCGAAGCAGTCGCGATCAGCATGAGTTGAGCTTAAAGGTGCTCTATCCGACGGAGAGTGGGCTTCTGGAGTTTCAATTACCCCCGCATGCCCAATTGCAGCACACCGAATGGCACGATCAGCGCATCGCGGTGACGAGCGTCGGTTCGAAGCTGTCAGTTCCATTACAGTCACCGAAGCCCGGTGATGAGCTTCAGATTCACTACACATTGCCGGCAGAGACGTTGTTTCTGCGCGAGACCTATCAGGTTGATCTGCCGACGATGCCGGTGCCGATCGACGGGATCGAGTGGGAAGTTCGACTGCCGAACCGCTTTATGGTCGTGAAGTTTCCCGGCGACTTCTCAGCAACCTCTGAAAGCAAGCCGCTGCGCCCGCATTGGCTCGCATGGCTGTTCGGACCGCTTGCTCGTCGACCGCATGACGGAGTCTTTAATCCGTTCAATCTGAGTGATTGGCAGCCGCTGACTCTCGGCGATGACGTCAGCAATCGCGAAGCGGCCACTGACGAAAGTTGGGAGTCCTATGTCGCTCATTCGCCGCGCAGTGCGGAGTCAATGGCGATCGAAGTGTGTGATCGGCAGCGGCTATCAGCGACTTCATGGCTGATCTTGGCGGCGACAGCGTGCGTCGGAGTCATTCTGCGGGCGACGAAGACGAAGCAACGCAGCGGAGTGGCGATTGTTTGGCTGACGATCGCGATGGCCGCGACCGCGCTGATTCCGGCGGCGTATGCCGAACTGATCGGAGCAACGATCGTCGGCAGTGTCATTGCGTGCTTGATCCCGCGCAGCTTCATTCGTCGAGAGCCGAGAGCTCCGTCGCATCGAAATCATGAACGGCACTTCGCGCCGACTGTGACCGTGCAGCAAGGGTTGCTCGGTCTCGTGCTCGTTGCATTGTCGGTCCGAGTGATTGGAGCGCAAGACTCGAACGTCACTCCGACAACTCCCGTTGAGACAGTTGATTTGCTGATCGAGTACGAAGGCGATCGTTTCGCGCAGCCCTTAAAGACCGGATTGGTGTGCGTGCTCTCAACGACGCTCGATCAATTGGTGAAGAACGCTGCTCCGTCGGCCTCTCCGCCGCGCACGTTGTTTCGCACGGCGCGGTACGACGGCGAATGGACGATCAATGGGCTTTCGAAGTTATCGGCTCAATGGGATGTATGGCTGCCGCATGCTCCGGTGCCGAAAGGCGGCGCAGCATTTGATGAAGTCTTATTGCCGATCCCACTGCGAGCGCTGGCCGAAATTGGTCGCATGACTTCAGACGGTAAGCCGCTTGAAGTGATTCCGAATGCGGACGGTCAAGGCGTGCGAGTGCGAGTCCCGAAACCCGATCCGCATCTCGCGGCAACGAGCAGCACTCCGCCGCTGCCCGAAGAGCGATTCATCCCACTCGCCGAGAAGTGGCGACTGGTGACAATCGGCACCGAGCTGCGTCCGCTGCCGTTGCGATCGTTCAATGAAGTTGCATGGCACGTGCAGGTTCCGCGTGCCTTAAGTGCGGATGTGAAGATCGGGCAGCGCGATCCGGTTATCGCGCGGCCGGCGTTTTCGTCAGGATGGGTCGCTCAACCGGATCGACTGGGAGAGGGCGCTTTCGATCCCGTTTCTGAAATGCGTTTCATTCAACGCCGACCGGATGCAAAGAGCCTGCAGCCGACTGTCAGTGTGAAGCTCAAGAGCTTTGTTGATGTTGGCGCTGAGTCGACTCGGCGACTGACGCTCGGGCAATACTCGGTCACCGACGGCGAGTTGAAGCAAGTGGCGCTCAAGCTGCCGCCGCATGCCATCGTGCAGACAGAACGCGTCATCGCTCCGCAATTACGAGCGACTCAAGTGCGGCGCACTCCGACTGAAACCGTGCTGCTTTGCGAATTCAGTCCGCCTCAGTCGGGCGAGTTCTCCGTTGCCGTTTCATGGCTACTGCCCGAGCGAATGACGGACGCTCCGAAAACTCTTGTTTGGGAACGCCCCGTTTGGCCGACAGCACCATTTGCCGACATGAGCGTGAGCGAGCATGTCGCTGCGGCAACGACAGGACTCGGATTTGTGTGGCGCGCAGTCAGCAATGTGCCGACGAGTCTCGGTGCTGACGGCGAATCAGAATTCATGAGCGGATGGCCGAGCGGACTTCAGCTTCGAGCTCCTCAATTCGTTTGGCACGTCGGTGCACAGCAAGCGCCGCAATGGCGCTTGATGCCGAATCTCGCCGAGAAAGCAGCGCGCTGGTCGACACTGGCTGAGGTCGATCGCGAAAGCATTGCATGGCAGTTCGCAGCGGATGTTGATGTCGCCGGTGCTCCGGCCTTCGTGCATGAATTGGATGTCGATCCACGACTGACGATCGAGTCGGTGACGGTCACTCAAGACGACGTGAATCGACTGGCTTATTGGACTCGGCAAAACAATCGACTGTTCTTGCACCTGCGAGATCGAGTGACGGGACCGCAGCAGATTCGCGTCGTCGCTCGAGAATCGAATCGCGAAGACGAAGCAATCAGTCATCCGCGTTGTGAACTGGTCGGTGCAAAGACTGGAGACGTTGCGCTCAAAGTGCTGCGAAGTCGCGGCGTCATTGTCGATGTGACGGGAGTGGAACTGGCGCCAAATGCGGACGTTGATTTCGAGACCGAGACGCGGCACGTCAGCATGGTTGAGGTCGGCTCGTATCGAACGAAGACTCAAGCAGATGCGTTGCTCGTTGTGCGACTGCTGCCGGTCGTCTCTCGCAGTTGGTGCGCTGCAATGATCGATACAACGAGCGGCGAACCGGTCGTCGAGTTGTCGCTCAACATCGAACCGGGAAGGCTCGAACGCACGGTGCTCAGGCTGCCCGAATGGCCGATTGCATCCGGTGTTACCACTGAGATTGATGGCGATCCCTCTGCGACGATCGTGCCTCAACTCGATGCGCCCGGACGTTGGGTCATCTCGATGGGTAAGAATTCTGACATTCCCCTGCATGTGCTGATGCGAGTTCCGATCATCGAAGCCGACGACATGCTCGCTGTCGAATTGTCCGCGCCGGAAATGGACGGCATTGAAGAGCAGATTGTTGGATGGCTGAGCCCCTCTCGACGTTTGGAGAATGCGGCTGTGCCGAGCGATGCACTGGCGGCAGGCCATCAGAATGAAATGCTGGAACGCGGCATCGTCTCGCCGACGTTGATTGGTGTGCCGATTGTTGATTGGAAGCAGAGTCAATTGAGCGTGCCGCGAACGAGTTTGGCGGTTGAACGCTTCAAAGAGCTTGCGACGTTGGCGCATCACTTTGTTTGGCTCGGCGATCACGATCGACTTTCGGGACGCACAACGATCTTGAGCATTGCCGATGCGAGCGCGTTGACCGTCAGCTTGCCGAAGTCAGTTGAGTTGCAAGCTTGCCTCGTGAATGGAGTGCCGCGCTCGGTCGTCAGAGATGCGTCCGGCACATTGCAAATTCCTCTTGAAGATGCCGATGTGCTCGCGTTGATCGAGGTCTTGTGGACGCACTCAGAGACGACGCGCTCGCTTCGCATTGGGCAACGATTCGTGCCTCTGCCGCGCATTGGTGCCGCAAGACTCATCGAGCGGGGAGAAATCGGACTAACGGATGCTCGTCGCATTCTTCCGATTCAAAGCACGAACGCTCGCGCGTCGACCAATTGGCAAGCGGCTGTCGACGGTTGGAGTTCGGAGACCGCGTTGCGACCGGCGCTGCTGACGAAGGGACTCGCAGCCACTCTGCAACACTTCAGCCAGGAAGATGCAACGGACACTGAGCAGCAATCGGGAGCAGCCTTAAGGCAAACTCGCTTCGACAGCGTTTCGAACTCAACGCTCCGAGTTTGGGTGATCGACGAGCGACTCGATCAGATCGTCATTGCAATCGTGCTCGCGTTGCTCGTTGCTCCCGTCGTGCGTCTGCTCATTCAGCTTCAAACGGGGGATTGGCTTGCCGCTCGTCCCGCAATCGCCTTTGCCGCATTGAGTGGCATTTGGTGGCTGTGCCTCAATGGCAGCGGATGGGGACTCGCGGCGTTTTGTGCCGCACTGTCGACAGCCGCATGGAACTGGATTCAGAAGAATCGTTCTGAGAGTGGGCTCGGTTTGAGGTCTGCTTCCGCATCGTTGTCCCGAAGCCGACACAGTTTTTGACGAGAACCGCAGAGTCTCAGCCGCTCCGACGTGACAAATCCGCGTGCGCTGTCCGGGATGCAGAATCGTCAGCAGCCGGAACTTAGAAGTTCGCAGAACTCGATTGCGGCAGTTCTTCCGCAAGTTGAAGTTTCGCTGGATCTTCAATTTCAACGTCGACTCTGAGCTTCGTAGCATCGCTAACGATGATGCATCAGCTCCCGATGTTGATGGTCGTCGTCGTTGGCGGCACGAGGGCAGGCGTTACCGACCTGAAGTCTCGGCGCGATTGGTTCGCGCTACTCACCGACTCAGGAAGTTGGGCTTCAGCTTTGGGTCTCATTAACGGACAGGATTGGGAGTCATGTCGATTCCTCATCTGGGCTATCAAGACATCGTCATGAAAGCTCTCGACATGCTGACGGCAGGTCTGAGGGACTTCGTGCGCGATCAGCTTGAGATGACGATGGGCGCCGATTGGCACAGCATCGTTCAAGGCAGCTTCCGTAATGATCGCAACCTTGATGACCTCTCAGACGACATCAACGACTGGGACGCGCACGCGCTGCTCACCGTCATGTGGGACCATTGGAATGTTGGGTTCCGACGTCGGCTCGGCCTCTTTGAACGCAGTTTGGTGGCCGAGTTACGAGCGTTCCGAAATCGCTGGGCTCATCAGCGCCAATTCAACTTCGACGACACCTATCGCTTCTTAGATAGCGTGAACCGACTGCTGTCTGCGATCGGGACTCGACAAGCTGCGAATCTGAGCGAGCTGAAGTTCGAACTGCTCAAAGATGAGTTCGCCGAAACGCTCAATGCGCAGTCGATGGAACAAGAGAACCGACGCGATCGTTGGGTTGTGTCCGGAGTCTACGGCGCTTGCGGACTCGTCTTTGTCACTTTGATTCCATTCGCGTTCGGTCCCAATACATGGCCGCTAAGTGTCGGTTTTGCATTGGCGTTCGGGTACTTGATCTACAAGCGGATGAAGTGGCGGCCATTGCAAGTCGGCCCGCATGAGTGCCGCCGTTGCCGTCGCATCATCTACGGGACTTCGTGTCCGTATTGCGTCGATCCGCCAGTCTTTGATTCGTCAGAATTCCGCATTTCGGATCTCGAAGGCGAGTCGACCGACAGCACGCGCCGCGCACTGCCGCGATAGGCCGTTGCCGGTCAATGAGGTGCAAGCACTTCAGAGTCGCCGCTCTCACTTCGCATTCTTGTTCTTCTTCATCGGAGCGGCTGCTTTCGCTGACGACGGCGGCGTCCATTCTGCCGGTTGCGGATTTGCAACGATCAGCGGATGCGAATCGCCATAAGCCGACATCTCCTTTTGAAGGAGAGTGGTCATCTCGGCGAGTCGCGCGGCAAGCTCGGGCTTTGTCGCGAGATTGTTGAGTTCGAGCGGATCGACACTCAGATCGAAAAGCTGCGTGCGATCGACGAGCGGGTAACGGATGAGCTTCCAGCGATCGGTGCGGACGGCTCGCATGCAATTGCGATAGCCGGTGTAGAGCGAATCGCGAACTTTCGCTTGCTGCCCGTCAATGATTGGCTTGAGCGAGCGCCCCTCAACGCCCTCTGGAATTTTTGCTCCACCAAAATCCGCGAAGGTCGGGAAGAGGTCCATCAAATAGACGAGAGCCTCACTCTTGCCTTTCGCGATGCCCGGTCCGGCAATGACGAGCGGGACGTGCATCCCTCCGAACTCGTAGAGGTTCTGCTTACCGAACAATCCGTGCTCTCCCATCGAGAGCCCGTTGTCGGCACTGAAGACGACGATGGTGTTGTTCCATTGGCCGGTCTGCTGCAGCGTCTCGAAGATGCGGCCGACATGATGGTCGAGGCACGAGATGCAGGCGTAATAGTCAGCCAATTGCTGCTTCGTGTTTTCGGGAGTGCGGGGCCATGGAGCGAGCTGCTCGTCGCGCACTGTCATCTCGCCGTTGTCCCATGGATGCAACGGCATGAAAGCCGGAGAGAGAGGCAGCATCGCGGGATCGTAGAGTTTGTGAAACTCGGGCTCGGCAACACGCGGATCGTGCGGCACTGGCGGCGCCAAATACATGTAGAATGGCCGCGACTCTTTGCTCGCAACGCGCGCCTTCAAGAACTCGATCGAACGATCGGCCAATCGTCGACTGCTCGTCGCTCGCAAATCTCCGCCGCCGGCATCTGTGTTGTTGATCTCAAAGGCGTTGATTCCCGGCGTGAATGCGTTGCCGGGTTTACCAGTGTGCCATGTTTGATAACCGGCTGCGGCGAGCACTCGCGGCAAGAAGGTCGCAGGATCGTCGGCGTTTGAAGTCGCTCCGGGAGCTTTCGGGATTCTCTGCCATGACCGGCCCGTTAAGAGCATCGTGCGACTGGGCGTGCAGACCGCTCCGATCATCGAGCCCTGCGTGTAGCAGCGACTGAACGTCATCCCGCGCTCGACGAGCGAATCGAGATGCGGAGTCTTCAGCACGCTGTTGCCGAGTGCCCGAAGCCCGTCCGCTCGAAGATCGTCGGCGTGAATGTGAAGAATGTTGGGAGCCGCCGCCTCGCTCGTTCCGAAGGACGCGAAAAGCACGATGAGCAGAGACAAGCAGCAGTGAATCGCTCGCATATTCATTCCCTCGACGACGAAATCAGCCGGAGACGAGGTGCGGATGATGCCGCTGCGGACTGACATTGCGAGCGTGAGAGACCGACAAGCTGAGGCACTGACTGTTTTTTGTCTCGGCAAGTTGAACCTATAGGGGGCCAACGCTAACCTCCCCGACCCTTTTCGCCCCTAAAACGGGCAGATCGCCGTAAGTGCTTGAGACGCAAAGTGTTGCAGGCCGCGTCGGCAATCGTCGGAAGTATTTGTAACGAGAGGCATGACAGTGGTCGCGCTTGTTCAACGGACAACCATCGTAAAGACGGAAGAAGCTCATCCAGATTGGTATGTCGTCGATGCTGACAACCAAATCGTCGGCCGTTTGGCGACTCAGATCGCGACGGTCCTGATGGGCAAGCACAAGGCGGATTATACGCCGAACGTGTTGAGCGGCGACGCAGTTGTCGTCGTCAACGCTCATCGCATTCGCTTCTCGGGCAAGCCGGGCCGCAGCCCAATTAGCCCTTACTACACCAAGAAGATGGAGCAGCGGACCTACGAGCGTTTCTCGGGTTATCCGAGCGGACGCAAGGTCTTCACAGCAGCTCAAATGCTTCAACGTCGCCCTGAAATGATTCTTCGGGAAGCTGTTCGCCGCATGTTGCCTAAGAACCGATTGGGTTCTCGCATGTTGAAAAACCTGCGCCTCTTCTGCGGCCCGACTCATGAGCATCAGGCTCAGCAGCCAAAACCGTTTCCTGAATATCTTCTCCCCAAATAAGGCAGTTACCGACTGGAATTAGGAATGAGCACAGACGCACCGGCCACATTGACTCCGGAAGAGCAACTTCAGAACGCGGGACTGCCTGAACTCAGTCTCGGAAGTGGCATTCCCGCAGAAACCGTCGCGGCGGCCCCCGTGATTTTGCGAGGCAAGATTGATAAGGACGGCACTGGTATGGGTACCGGTCGCCGTAAGACATCCGTGGCTCGCGTTCGAGTCCGTGACGGCAATGGCAAGTTCACGATCAATGATCGCGGGTTTGAAGAGTTCATTCAGGTTCCCCGTGACCGCAACAAGATTCAGGACGTGCTGCGAGCAACTGCCGTTGAAGGCAAAGTTGACGTCAGCGTGACCGTGAATGGCGGCGGCATCACCGGCCAAACGGGAGCGATCATCCTCGGTTTGGCTCGTGCTATTGAGGTTCGCAACCCGAGCCTGCACCAGATGTTGAAGGAGCACGGCTTCTTGACTCGTGACGACCGCATGGTGGAACGCAAGAAGTACGGTCGCCGCAAGGCTCGCCGCAGCTTCCAGTTCTCGAAGCGCTGAGTTCACGATCAAGTCAGCACCGCAGTTGCCTTT
>CAZNMS010000029.1:0-34589 GCA_964573505.1 uncultured Planctomycetaceae bacterium
CGTCGGCTTTTGCTCCGCAAAAGCTTCCTTTCGCGGAGCGAAAGGCGACTATCGGTTGCGGCTTCGCCGCTCGGCACGGGCGAGAAGCCCGTGCTACGAGGACTCAAAACTGCTTCCGCTGCCGCGCGGTCGGGATATTCATCTTCTTGCGGTACTTGGTGACCGTTCGACGCGCGAGCTGATAGCCGAGCTTTGCCATTTCGTCGACGAGCTGATCGTCGCTGAAAGGTTTGTCTTTCGGCTCTTTGTCGATCAGCTCTTGCAGCTTGATGCGGATGATGTCCCATGCAACGTCTTCGCCCGTCGCGGTCTTTGTGCCGCCCGCAAAGAAGCGCTTCAGTGGGAAGATGCCGCGCGGAGTTTGAATCCACTTGTCATCAACCGCGCGAGAGATCGTCGTCACATGCACGCCGACTTGATCCGCGATCTGCTGCATCTTCAACGGTTGAATGTGCTCAGGGCCTTCCTGCAAGAAGGCGGACTGATGATCGACAATCGCCTGCGACACTTTCTTGAGCGTGCTGTAGCGCTGCTCGATCGACTCGATCAACCACTTCGCCGATTCGATCTTCTTCTTGATGTATTCCTTCGTCGTTGCATCGACTCCGTTCTGCAGCATCTCGCGATACTTGCGACTGATGCGCAAGCTCGGGACGTACTCATCAATCACGCGGACTTGCCAATGCTGTTGATCGTCTTTCTCAACGGCGACGTCAGGAGTGACGTTCTGCACGACGCGCGCTTGAAAGCGACGTCCCGGATACGGATCGAGATGACGCATCTCTTCGACTGCTTCTTTGATCTCGTCGATCTCAAAGCCCGTCTTTTTTGAGATGACCGGCAATCGATTGGCAGCGAGATCTTCGAGATGATTCGCGATCAATTGCTCAATCAAGTCGCGGTACATCATGTCGTCGGTCAGTTGCAGTAGCAGGCACTCTTTGAGATCCCGCGCACCGACGCCGGTCGGTTCAAGCTGCTGCACCTTCTTCAGCACGAGCTGCGCATCATCAAAGCTGATGCCGTCGCCATAGACCTGCACGATCTCGGCCAATGAGCTTTGCAGGCGGCCGTTGTTGTCGAGGTTCTGAATCAGATACTCGCCGAAGGCATGCTGACTCACGGTGAGATCGAAGAAGCCAAATTGTTCGAGCAACGAGTCATGCAACGTCGTCGGGTTCTCGGGCACGCTCGACATCATGTCGTCGTAGCGCTCTTGATCGTCCGAGAGGCGGTTTGAAGACGGTCGTCCTTCAGCAGCGAAGTTGTCGTCCGGCCAATCGGCGGACATCTCAATCAAGCGTTCGAAGTCATCGTTTCCGTGCTCGGAGTCGACGACCAATTCTTGATTGGCGAGCGGTTGCTCAGCAGCTTCTTCGCGAGCCTTTTCAAGGACTTGCGCGGCCTCGGAGTCCGTCACGTCTTTCTTCATCTCGTCCGAGATGAGCACGACGTTCTCTTCGAGTTCGCGTTCGATCCGTTCCTGCAGTTCCTGATAAGGCAACTGCAAGATCTCCATCGACTGAATCATGCGCGGGGCGAGCACCTGCTTCATGCCCATGCGCATTTGTTGTGAGAAGTTGAGTTGCATTGGTCCTTAATCCTCAGCCGGTGTCGCAAGAGAACGGGGACGCGAATGTTAGTCCGCTCGCCTCAAGCTCGGCACCGATAGCCGTCGTGAATCGTGCTCGTGTCGGGGTTATGCGGTCCGGTTATGACGGCTCACATTGAGCAACATCACAGCGGTCCGCAGACAACGTAAGACCAGTCGCACTCGCCAAAGAACGATCAGCATGAATCGAACGCAGCCTCTGACAGACTCCCTAACACGGACGCCTTGACCGTGCGTTTTCACTCTCGAATGAGCCATCCGAGCGTTGAAAACTCTCAGCGGGTACTGACTGCGAACTCATTCCATTGATCGTGATTTCGGCGATCACGACAGCGACTGTCTTCGTGATCTAAAAGCTCTGCCGGCCTCTCAAAGCGTCTGCCAGCATCTCTTTGTTCGCGAACTCTAGCACACTGCCGGAAGCGATCCCGCGTGCAAGTCGAGTGATCTTCACAGGAAGGTTCGCCAACAGGTTCGAGATGAATAAGGCCGTGCCATCCCCTTCAAGCGTCGGGTTCGTTGCCATCACGATTTCCTGCACATGATCGTTGCGCACGCGCCGCATCAGCGCATCAATCGTTAGGTCTTCAGGACCAATCCCGTCGAGCGGGGAAATACGACCTTGCAAAACGTGATAGACGCCATCGAAGAACCCCGCTGCTTCGAGCGAGATCACATCGCGCGGCTGCTCGACGACACAGATCACCTGATGGTTGCGCTGCGGTGAAGCACAGAGCCGGCACAACTCGTTCTCAGTCAGATTGAAGCACGCGCGGCACGGATGAATGGCCGACTTCACATGCTTAATGGCTTCAGAAAGCGCGAACGCTTCCGCATCAGGGACAGCGATGATGTGATGAGCAAGCCGCTCTGCCGTCTTGTTGCCAATGCCCGGCAGCTTCGAAAGCTGAGTCACCAAATTTGCGACGGCGGGCCCAAACGGATGAGATTCGACAACGAAACGAGGCATGCTGAACTCCGACAGATTCCGTTCTTTGGACGAGGCATTTTGAATTACATGCCCATCTTCGACATCGCATCGGCGAAGCCCGGCATATCCGCGCCGCCCGTCACTTCCTGCATCGCCTCAGCCGCCAGCTTGCGCGATTTGAAGAGCGCATCATTCATCGCGGACACAAAGAGTTGTTCGAGCATCAGTCGATCAGCAGCATCGACAAGTCGCGGATCGATCTGACAACTCAGCACGTCCATCTTCCCATTCATCTCTATGGTGATGGTGCCAATGCTGTTGCCGGAGACCCCTCGCACGCGTGATTGAGCGAGCTTGTCTTGCATCGCGCCCATGCGGCTTTGCATCTCTTTCGCTTTGCCCATGAGCGACATCATATCGCTGAGACCCTTAAACATTTTGTCCTTTCCTTGAGTGGTCCATCGAGCAACTGCGCTCGTCCGCCAATGACTACGGTTCAGATTTTGTAGAGCTGCCCAATGCCGACGATCGGCTGCCCTTCGATCTGTAATGAAACTTCCAGTCGCTCGTTCCCGCGTTTGCGAGCTTCCGTCGGCGACTTCCAAAACTCCAACATCACTTCGGCAGCAACGATGGCGATGCGAATCTGATCCTCGCTCACCGGAGTCATGCCGGTCGCCATATTCATATTCACGAGCATCGGCCATGACTCATCTGAGACGACCGGCCATCCGAACTGCTCAGCAGCAGCGATATCAGCAGGCGCCATGTCGTGCTTATCTTCAAGCGTCAAAGACAAGCCGCCGAATTCTGCATCCGACTGCTCAGCACCGAACATCGAGCGAATGACGTCGGGAGCATCGAACAGCATGAACCCCATTCCCTCGCCGTTTTGACCCATGCCCGCTGCGTAGTAGGTCAGATGACTGAGTTGCGGGCATGAAACCGCAACGATGTCGCTCGGTCGCATCGTGCGCCACGGAGCGGCTTTGAAGTACCGCGCACTCACCGCATACAGATCGCCAATCAACTCCGGCGAGGCGCCTTCGGTATCAACGAGCGCCGGTCGATTGTCCGGGAATAAGTCGTCTTTCATCTTCTGGAAGACGTCTTCAAGGACTTCAAACTCACCGATCTCGCATTCGACTTCAGCATCTCGCAGCCACTTCGATAGCGTCACTTTGCTGTCACCGGACTTCACGACGATCTTGCCCGGACGATGCGCGTCACCGACTTGAGGCAGCAGCACAGCGCGCCGCAAATTGCGATCGATCGTCTCTTCGGACGGCTCCTCCATATCCATCGCGTTCTGAATGATGAGTTCTGTCTCGCGATCAAGAACCATCATCACCCACGGTTGAACGAGTTCGCCGGAGTCGGCTTGCACCCATGTGTCGGCGCGCCGCCAATCGACTTCCCAAACTTCCGTTTCGTACTGCGGAACGTCGGTCAGTAAGGCATCGGGCAACTCTTCGCGCGAGAACGTGCGATCGGACATCTGCCGCATCATCTCCGCTTGCTCAGCCATTTCGACTTCGATGCCGATTGGCTCGAACCACTTCTTGAACGGCTCAAGCTGCTCTTCACGAACCAGCAAAATTCGCAGAGGACGATACGGCCCAAATTCTTGCTCATCTTCCAACATCAAGTCGCAGAGGTTCGCAGCGACCGTTGCAGCCGTCGGTTCAACCGTCACTTCGCCGGCCGAGATGATTTCCATATCGGAAGCATTCACGACCATCAGCCCCCACTTGCCGGGGTTCGATTCCGGGATGACGTCGACGATCCAACTTTCGCCTTCATCCGGCGGCAGCTTCTTGACGGATCGCAAGAGTTGCCTGAGTTCCTTCAGAGTGACTTGCACATCCTGATCGCCGATCGCGAACGCCGGATCTTCCGCCTTGAGTTCCGCTTCAGTCCGATGTGCCGCTGCTCGCAGCCATGTGATCGCTCCCGGCACGGTTCGCCATGATGCGCGAAAGCCCTGCGCGTGATCTTGCGCTTCAGAGACGCCGCCGATCGTCATGCCCGATTCGCCGAACTCTTCAATCTCGGCTTTGACCTCGTCATCTGGCGGAGGCTCGCCGAGCAACTCATTGGCGGCATATCGGTTCGCCTTCATCGCCTGACGCAGCAGCGTGCGCGCGTTCTCGCTGTCGCCGTTCTTTCGAAACTCCAGCAGTACCGCTGTGAAGCGAATATCAGCCATCTCTTCATCGCTGAATCGCCCGATGAGCTGCCCGGCGTCATCCCAGCGCCCAACATCGAGATAAAGCTTGAGCAGTCGATAGCGTGTGCCTTGATGATCAAGGGGATTCATCGCCATCAGTGCTTCGAGATGCTCGATCGATTCCGCATTCAAGCCCGCTTCCCACAAATAACGAGCGAGAGTGAAGCGCGCTGTCATATAGGGACGCGTCTTCCATTCGGTCCAAAAGCGACCGGCATAGCGGTCGAGCTTGCCGAGCTTCTTCGCAGCCTGCTCAAGCGCACGTTGTTGAAAGACGATCGCTTCGTCGGCAGTGGGAGAAAACATCGCGCGATCAGACAGCAAATCGAAGTCGTTCGGCTTGCGCTTGAGTTGCTTGTCGATCGCAGCGCATTCCTCTGCCGCCTCGGCCCGAGTCAGCGGCCCCGGTTCATCGAAGAATTCATCGAAGTCGTCGTCATCGTCATCGTCCGTGCCCATCCAAAAGCTCTCGATGTCGTCGTCGAATTCTTCCACTTCTTCCGCTTGCTTCTTCACTTGCTTGTTCGCTTTGAGGAAGTCGCGGCCTCGCGCCAGTTGCTCGGCCAGCACGGTCTGCATGCAGTCCTCTAACGCTTTGATGCTACCCGGAGGCGCTGCCGACTTGATGGCTTCCATTGCATTCATGATGTCCGCAGGACTTGCCCCGCTTTGAAACAACTGCAGCAGAAGCTCCTTCGTGATGCGCATCTCATCTGGCCCGAAGCTCGATTCACTTGCTTCCGGTAATTGCTTGCGTCCCTTTGAACTCGGCTTGCGTTTGGCCATTCGTCAGTCCTGCTTAATGAAACCGGCGGCGCTTGCTTTCTCGAATTGCTTCCGAGCATCCGCAAACTTCCGCCCTGCAATCGTCGGAGCATGACGGATCAAAAGGGTGACTTCGACCGACTTTTTCCGGTCGCACAAGAGCCTTCCGATTTGAAGCCGACAGCATCCTTCATGCTTGTCGTCGGCGCGTTGCGAGCAATTCACGAGCGACTGTTTCTCTCGCTCAACGCGGCCCTTTCTGACAGAACCCTCGAAAGTCCGACCGCACGTTTTCAGCATGCGCGAGCTTCAATATCCCGAGCACATCAAAGACGTGCTCGCCGAGCAAAGACGTTTAACCGCGAGCCTCATGCGAGCGAGCAAGCCGCAGATGGATCAACACCGGCGCTTCGAATAACAGCGCGTCTCGCAAAGAATGACATCGCAGGTGCGCGAGACGTGCTCGCCGACCTCTGCCCACAACATCGAAACAAGATCATCCGGCACTATCGCCGGATGACGGAAAGCCTCTGATGCCCGCCAATCTGACTCCCCAATATTCGAAGGCCGAAGAAGAGTTCCGCCGCGCGCAGACCGCTGAAGAGCAAGCCGTCTGTCTTGAGAAAATGTTGCAGGTCATTCCGAAGCACAAAGGCACGGAGAAGCTGCAAGCGGACCTGAAGACGAAGCTCAAAGAAGTCAGAGCCGAAGCGCAGGTCGAGAAGTCCGCGAAGAAAGTCACAAAGAGCTATCGCATCCCGCGACAAGGAGCGGGCACGGTCGTCGTGATTGGTGCTCCGAACTGCGGCAAGAGTCGCATTCTCAAAGAGCTGACAAACGCCGAACCGGAAGTTGCGCCCTATCCCTTCACAACGCGCGAGCCATTCCCGGCAATGATGCCCCGAGAAGACGTCTTCGTGCAGCTCATTGATACGCCGCCCGTGACGGACTCGCACTTCGAGCCCTACATCGTCAGCTACGTGCGCACGGCGGATCTCGTGCTGCTCGTCTTCGACGGTCAATCCGATGCCGCGCCGGAAGAGACCGCCGCCGTCATCGAGCAACTTTCATCGCGCAAGACATTGCTCGCAGAAGCAACCGGATTCGACGACGACGACTTCTCCAAACTGAAAGTGAAGACGCTGCTCGTCGTCACTCACGGCGATGATCCCGACGTCGACTTGCGACTCGAGTTCTTGCGCGAGCTTGCCCCGCACTCACTTCCGGTTGTGAAAGTCGAACTTGATCGGCGCGAGTCGTGCGAAGAGTTGCGAAAGCAGATCTACGACGCGCTCGGAGTCATCCGCGTCTACACGAAGGCGCCGGGCAAGCCAGCAAGTTACGACGCGCCTTTCACGATCCCATCGGGCGGCACGGTTGAGGATCTCGCCGAGCGAGTGCATCGCGACATCGCCGAGAAGTTGAAGTTCGCAAAAGTCTGGGGCAGCAGTGCTCACGACGGTCAAAGCGTCGGTCGCGATCACGTGCTTCACGACCGCGATCTCGTCGAGCTGCATTCGTAAAGCAAGCAGCCGCACTGAGCCCGATAGCCGCCTTTCGCTCTGCGAAAGGGATTTTCTCTTGGGGCTTTTACTCAGCAAAAGCTCCCTTTCGCGGAGCGAAAGGCGACTATCGGCTGCGGCTTCGCCGCGTCGTTTAACGGCAAGGCGACGGCGTTTCTTTGCGGCTCGTGATCTCGCCAAACACCGACGCCGTCATGTGCGACTTATTACAGCTCGCAACCGCCGTCAGTTCCTCTTGAGCGTCACAATCATCTCTTGCGACAGCACCCAATTCTCGGGGAACGCTTTGATCTCGGCGCCGTTGTCGGGGATGTCTTCGATGCGCGGGACAAACGCGACCATCACGCGAAAGGGCGAGCCTTCCGGAGTGTTCGCATTCCCGAAGCGGCCGCGAGCTTGAATGTAGGTGCCCTGCTTCGGCAGCGTCTCTTGCGCGTACCATGGCGAGCCCGCTTCGCGCGGTCGCACGAGCATGATTGGGAACCCCTTCGCCGTAACCTTGATGAGAAACGGTTCGACGGAATGCACTGTGCTTCCCTTCGGACGCACAACCGTGACCTTCGATCGCTTCGACTCGTCGGCCTTTGCTTCCGGAGTCGCTTTCTTCTCGATCGCCGGGACGACCGTGACCTTTCCCGCTGCAACCTTCTGATCGAATTCTGCAGCGATCCGACGATCCTCTTCCGAGAGTTCTTCATCCGGCATCGGAGTCATCGCCGCCGCATCCGGTCCCTTTGAGATGTCTGCGAGTGCGAGCTCCTCTGCTGACGGCGGTTCAATGATCGCATCCGCAACGGTCTCAGTGACCTTTGAGGACAACCCCACTTCCGCCAGTGCCGCGCGCATCGACTCCGAAACGTTCGGTGCAACGGGATCTTCATGATCGGCATCGAGCGGTTCTGACGGACGCTTAAGCGGAGCCGTACCGCCCTGCCCCGCAAACCAATCAGCTTGCAGTGCCGGCACGGTCATCCCCGGAGCGAGCGCAACTTGTTGCACGCCCGACGGTGTCGCAAAACCTACACCATTCGAACGAGCCGACGGCGACTCGTCATCACGAGTGGGGGCGATCGGCACCGCGCCTTGCTCGTGAAGCACGACCGACTCGAACTTCGGAGTCTCGACGATCGCCTTCGGAGCTGGCTTGCGGTCTTTGACGACAACCTTCGGCTGCTTCGCGGGCTTCGTTGTCGCCTCGACGAGTACGTAACCGATCGGAGCGATGAGCGCCGCGAACCCCACAACGGCGCCAGTGATGATGTCAGCTTTCTTGGCCATAGGCCGTTCCTTCATGCGTCTCAGAGCGATCGTCGGCAACGCGGCGGAAGTACCGGCATTGGCCAACAACGACCGACATTCAACTTAGCAACGCTCGCGAACATCGCATGAAAGACGGAGGCTATTCCCCGACAGAATGCCCGAACTCTCGCTTGTTGTGGCGATCGGCAAAGAGCTACCGCTCCGGCAACCTCTACCGCCGGCGGCAACCTTGCCGAGCAGCGCGAACCCCAATCAGCACCGCGATAAGGCGAACGGCAGATGGGTTCTTACCGGTACGACGGACTTGTAGTCCGTCGATTCAGCACCGCGACTGAGTGCAAGTCCGGGCATAGTTTAGAATTGTGGCCGAGTCGTTCCGCGACTCGGCGGTGAGTTGCGGAACAACTCCCCCTCCAAGAACGACTGGCGACAGCACTGCCTTTGCCGATCGCCTCACTTCATTACGCCGCTGCGGATTCAATCAGCGACGCTGACGCGCAGTAGCCAATCTCGAGCGTGAGCTCGTCACTCAATTGTTGCCGGCGCGAGACTTCGAAACGCACTCCGTATGAGTGCAACGAACTGCATTGCACTTCGACTTCGCAATCATCAAGCGGCTCGGCTTCGAACTCGGGTGTCATAGAAAATGCAGGGGCAAAGGGCACATGCACGGCGACTTGCTTTGCTCCCGGCGGCAACGTGACCCGCAGTCGACCTTCGATGATGTCGCACCCTTCACAAACTCGCCGCCGCATCCACTGAGTTCGTTGTGAGTCGAGCTCGGCGTCTTCTTCGCTGACGTCATCAAAGCGCCCATCGGAGGGCTCGCCGGTCATCGCTAAGACCGCTGTTGACTCTGTAAGAATTGCGACATCACTGTCGAGCGGCATTGGCTGCGCCTCTGACTCGGCAACCTCTCTCGTCATTGACGTTGCATGCGCACTAGCTGCCGTAACCTGTAGAGCGTCTCCAATGCTCGATGCCGATTCGACAGTCTCTTTCGTCTCGCTGCGCGCGGGCACGACGGCAGCACCACTCATGCTCGACACCATTTGAGTGCTCGACGCGATCAAGATCAGAAACTCGCCGAGCAATGCCGCTAGCCCCGTCGCCTCAGAAGTCGGCATCAAAGCAAGACCGAGCACGAGTCCCGGCAATGTCGAGAGCGCGCTCAACATGAGGTCCTGCGCGAAGTCGGCAGCGCGTCGCTCACGCTGAAGCGTCAAGCCGCTCAACAGTCCGACGAGCATCACAGCACCACTAACGATGCACGCTGCGGTTGCCGAACTGAAGCCAGTCGCCGCACCGCTTGCTCGGCGCGACAACACAACGACCGACAAAAGCAAAACGCCGGTCAAGAGCCCTGCGGCACTCGACCGGCGAAGTTCAATCCGAGAAGGCAGCGTCTTATTTGCCATCAGACTCAATCCTTTGAGTGGGCAAGCCAGCAAAGAGCGAGCATCAAGCTCGCTCCCGCAAAATCAATCAGCTCCGTAACTCGACTCTCCGAGCAGCATGGACTTCCAGTCCGTGCAGCCTTTTGGATTGTCCGCATTCGTTCGACAGTTGCCGTTCAGCACGGGCAAGAAGCCCATGCTGTGACGACTCGGACAGCCGCACTAGCCAACGATGAACGACGGCGCCGGTACTGGGCCACTGACTCCGGCAGCTTGCCGCAAGCCCGCAGCTCGGTCCGTCTTCTCCCATGAGAAGTCAGCATCGTTGCGACCAAAGTGACCGCCGCTTGCGGTCTTGCGGA
Source organism: uncultured Planctomycetaceae bacterium (assembly GCA_964573505.1). GTDB lineage: Bacteria > Planctomycetota > Planctomycetia > Planctomycetales > Planctomycetaceae > AM-0621. Next base: position 10,081 of record CAZNMS010000029.1, read on the forward strand.
AGATCGGACGACGCAATTGCAGAGTCTCGATGATCCCGCGCGGCGTCAACGGGAAGATCTCGCGCACTGCCGCTTCGAGCTTCTCTTCAGCAACGACTGCCGTGCCGTTCGTCGAGACTCGCACGCTCACCGGATCTGCGACACCGATCGCGTAAGCGAGTTGCACTTCGCACTCGCTCGCGAGTCCGGCGGCAACAACGTTCTTCGCAACATAGCGCGCCATGTAAGCCGCCGAGCGATCGACCTTTGTCGGATCCTTGCCGCTGAACGCACCGCCGCCGTGACGGCCCCATCCGCCGTAGGTGTCGACGATGATCTTGCGACCGGTCAAACCGCAGTCCCCGTGAGGACCGCCGATGACAAACCGACCGGTCGGATTGATGTGATACTTCGTGTCCGCAGTGAGGAACTGCGCTGGTACTGTCGGACGAATGACTTCCGCTTTGACGAACTCGCTGATGTCAGCATGCGAAACCGACTCGCCGTGCTGAGTCGAAACAACGATCGCAGTGACAGCGACCGGCTTGCCGTTCTCAAACGCGACGCTGACCTGACTCTTGCTGTCGGGTCGCAACCAATCGACGACGCCCTTCTGACGAACTTCAGTCAGCTTGTTGATGATGCGATGCGACAACGCGATCGGGACCGGCATGTACTCGGGGGTCTGATTGCACGCGTAGCCGAACATCAAACCTTGATCGCCCGCGCCATCGCGATCGACGCCCATCGCGATATCGCCGCTCTGACTGTGCAGGCCGAGGAAGACGCGGCAGCTATCGGCATTGAAGCCGATATCATCGCTTACATAGCCAATGTCGCGAACAACGTCGCGCACGACCTTCACATAGTCGACCGTGCTTGCGCCGCGCGAAGTGATCTCGCCGGCCAGAACAACGAGGTCCGTTGTGCAAAGCGTCTCACACGCGACTCGCGACATCGGGTCGAGCGCCAGCAATGCATCCAAAACGCCGTCTGAGATTTGATCGGACACCTTATCTGGATGCCCCATGCTGACTGATTCACTCGTAAAGACGTACTTGGACATTGCGAGGATTCCTCCGATGAAAAACTGCGAGAAGCGGCGTTTGCCGAGCCGGGCAAGGCCGAAAACGGCGGGGATTCTAGGGGTTAGGGACTAAAAGCAAACAGCCACAGAGAATGCTCTCTGTGGCTGTTAAGAACTCGTCGCGACGTCTTGCCAAACATCGCGCCAGTCGCACTGAGGTGCTCTGCTCAGTGCTCGATAACAAGCACTTCGAAGCCGAACACTGTTGCTGCGAATTTACTCAGCGTCGTCGTCGCCTTCAGCAACCGGAGCTGCCTCGGCCGGCTTCGCTGCTTCTTGCAGCAGCGCCTTGCGCGAGAGCTTCACTCGGTTTTGATCGTCAATCGCGATGACTTTGACTTCCATTCGGTCACCGACTTTGCAGACCTCAGAAACCGACTTGACAAAGCCGTCCGACAGTTCGCTGATGTGACACAAACCGTCCTTACCCGGAGCGATCTCCACAAAGGCACCGAAGTCTTTAATCGCGCTGACCTTGCCGTTGTAGACGCGGCCGACCTTGATTTCTTCGGTCAGTGCCTCAACGCGAGCGAGTGCGTCTTCAGCCTTAGCAGCCGAATCAGCAGCGATCGTGACGGTTCCGTCCGGAGCAACGTCGATCTGAGCACCGGTCTCTTCTTGAATGGCGCGGATCGTCTTTCCGCCGGGTCCAATCAGCAGGCCGATCTTCTCGGGATCAATCGAAGTCCGAAGCAAGCGAGGAGCATGCTCAGAGATCCCCTTGCGCGGACGTGAAATCGACTGCAGCATGATTCGCAGCAGTTCGCGACGAGCCTTCTTAGCATGCTCAAGAGTCTCGCGAATGATGGCTTCGTTGATGCCGTCAATCTTGAGGTCGAGCTGAATGCCGGTGATGCCTTTGCCCGTACCGGCCACTTTGAAGTCCATATCACCGTGATGGTCTTCATCGCCCATGATGTCGGTCAGCAGTTGCCACTTCGCACCGTCTTTCACAAGACCGATTGAGATGCCTGCCACTGGCTGAGAAATCGGCACGCCGGCATCCATCAACGCGAGCGTTGCGGAACACACAGAAGCCATCGAACTCGAGCCGTTCGACTCCATGATGTCCGAGATGGTGCGGATCGTGTACGGAAACTTTTCCTCGTTCGGCAGCACCCAGAAGACCGATCGCTCGGCCAACATTCCGTGCCCAATCTCACGACGCCCGGGAGCACGAATCGGACGGCACTCACCGACGCTGTACGACGGGAAGTTGTAATCCAGCATAAATCGCTTGTCGTATTCCTCGATCGGGCCATCCACCTTTTGCACATCGCGGACGGTGCCGAGTGTGATCGTTGCAAGCGACTGAGTTTCGCCGCGCGTGAACAACGCTGATCCGTGAACTCGCGGCAGCAAGCCGACTTCGCACGAGACTTCACGAAGGTCACCCAAACTGCGACCGTCTAGACGAATGCCTTCCTGCAGCAAGTCGCGAACGATGCGATGAGCCAGTTCTTCGAACGACTTCGAGAACTGCTCGACCGTCTTCCCGTCGGCTGTAACAACTGCTCCATCCGGGAAGTACTCAGCCTTCAGTGCATCCTTGATCGCGCCGACAGCAGCGTGACGCTCTTGCTTCTTCTTGCCGACCTTCGCTTCGCGGATCTGTTGATAAGCTCGCGACTTCAAGACCGCGTCAAACGGATTGATTGCAGCGACCGGCATCACCTTCGCCGGAAGACCGAGCTTTGCAACAAGCTCCAACTGCAAATCGCACAACTCAACGATGGCTTCATGCGCGAACATGATCGCGTCAGCCATCTCTTCTTCGGGAAGCTGAGCCGCAAAGCCTTCGATCATGAGGACCGAGTCTTTGCTGCCAGCAACGACGAGATCGAGCGTGCTCGTCTTCATCTCTTCGAGCGTCGGGAACAGCACCAATTCGTCGTCAATCAAGCCGACTCGAACGGCGCCAATCGGGCCATTGAATGGGGCATCCGAAACCATCAATGCCGCGCTAGCGCCTGTCACAGAAAATACATCGGGATCGTTCTCGCGATCGAACGCCAAAACGTTCGCCATCACCTGCACTTCGTCGATGTATCCCTCAGGAAACAGCGGGCGAATCGGACGGTCCGTCAAACGAGCGGTAAGGATTTCACGAGTCGAGGGACGACTCTCGCGTTTCAAAAACCCGCCGGGAAACTTGCCTGCCGCCGCGAAGCGTTCGCGATAGTCGACAGTTAGAGGGAAGAAGTCTTGTCCGGGGCGAGCGGGCCCCGTTTGAGCGGCGACGAACACCAATGTCTCGCCGTACTGAATGGTGATCGCACCACTTGCCTGCTTTGCGAGGAGTCCCGTACTGATCGAGAGCTTCCGGCCTGCAATCTCACGTTCAACTGTCGTCTTCAATTCTTTTCCTACCTTCCAACAACATCATCGGTCGAGCCAACAAAGAAATGACCGATGACTGAGTTCCCTGACGTCCCCAAATGGACCCGGGAGCAAGCGACTCAAAGCCGCTACTTCAAACCGGCGATGCCTAAAATAAATGGCTCAAAGAAAGCGAGAGCCAGCGAACTACCAGCATCGTGATTTGCGGTGGCGTTTAGCGTCGACTGCCGACCCGCACCGAGAACTCAAAACCAACAAACTGATGTCAGCCACCAATCCGGTTTGTCGCGACCGAACTCCGAGGCTTTTTCACCGTACCTCGGCCCTGACATCAAACAAAAAAAGGCGGCGCCCTTGCGCCGCCTTCAGCTACTTACGAATTCCGAGTCGTTCCAACATGCTTCGATAAATTGGCTCGTTTGTGTTTCGCAGATACGTCAACAGTCTGCGACGTCGACTAACCATCGTCAGCAGACCGCGTCGACCCGCGTGATCCTTCTTATTTGCTCGAAGGTGATTCGTGAGGGTCTCGATACGGCTCGACAAGACTGCGATCTGCACTTCAGGGGAGCCAACATCGGCGGGCGACTTGCGAAAATCCTGAATGACTTGAGCTTTGGTTTCGGGAGAGATCGACATGCTTTTGAGATGACCTTAGTGATTAAGACGTTCTGACTTGTTGACGATTTGGCCGGGCAATCTAACGGCCACTATCGAAGATTCAATTCAAGCATCTGACCGCTTCGGTAGGTTTCAGAACGCAGTCCAAAGGGTCATGAAACGAGAGCGAAAGTTGTTCGCCGCGCTCTCGAATGGAAAAGACCAGCGAGCTTTGTTTTGTAGCCCATGCTGGTCTTTTGGCTGATCTCACAGCTCGAAGATGACCGCTCAAGTCTTGATTGAGCGGCAATTGGCATCCGATACCTACTTCTTCTTAGCGCCAGCAGCAGCGGCAGCTGGTGCGGCAGCCTTAGCGGCTCCCTTGCCGCCCTTCTTGTCGTCAGCCGCTTCTTCCTTCTTCTCTTTCTTCTTCTTACCGATCGTGAAGCGGACGACCTTCGTCTTCGGAATGCCGAACACGCTCATTGAATCAGCCCACGCGTCGTTCGACTTCATTTGCTCGATGCGTTCGACTCGGGAGAGCACACTCCGGATTTTTTTCAGCCGGGTTTTGACCTTCAGCGACTTATCAAGAGACACAGTTCCAACTCCAAAACATTGCCTACCGCGCTCGACAGAACGGGACGAAAAAGCCTCTGCAAGGCCGGACTCCCGACGGAAAGGGGCGGGAATATGGCGGCTCGCCCCCAGTGTTGCAACCGGCTCAGAAACCCGCATTCAGTTTGCCACTGAGCACGCTCATCAGCAGCGTCGTCGAATCGGATTGCGCTGCCAATGCATCAGGCGATGCCTTTGCGTAGCCGCCAACTGGAAGAGTTTGCGGATCGCGAAGAGTTGCTTCGAACAGCGCCCAGTGAGTTCTCGTTCTTCTCGAGTCGTTGCAGTCTTCAGTGGATTCTGCCGCACGGCGAATAAGACGGAGCACGTCTCTATGAATCGCTCCGGTCGTATCGACGGTCGAATGGCCTTTGCAATGAGAGCGAGTACGCGGCCGATATCGAAGGCATGATCGACACCGACTTTTCTCTCGCGCTCTCAAACCCTTCATGGATTTTGGTTCTGCGTGCTTACCAATTGGCACAGCAAGAGCCCGAGTCTCCGGGGGCCGTCTCCGCTCAACCAACCTCAGTCGCCGCTGCCGCTGATGAGCCTGAGGAAGGAGAGGACGGAGCCGACGCTGAAGAAGGAATAAAGTCGCGGCGCGGTGCTCGCTGGCTCGCTCGAATTCATCACTTCGAGGGAGTTGCTCGCGAAGAGTTATCGCGGATTCATGGCCGGCTGATTGCTTACGGCTTCTTGAAATGCGATCTCGCTGAGCGGTCTGCAGAAGTGGTGTATCAAGTCACTCTCTCCGGCAAGCAACTGCTCAACCTCGCGACGAGCGCTATTAGTTCCGAAGGCGAGAGTCCGGTCGCGGCAGTCGCTTAAGCGACGCCTCAAGTAGCATGGACTTCCGGTCTGTGCGGTCTTCAGGCGGGTCCTTCAGGTTCAGCGCGAGCAAGCTGCTCGTCTCGTGCTCGAAGACGCAGTCGGATCATGCTGTCGAACTGCAAAGGCATGAATTTCCCGACAAGCAAGAGTGGTTGATTGACAGTGTATTTGGCTTGAGGCAGTATGGCCTCGCCTCGCTGAAACCACTTCTTTAGAGACAGAGTTGCGGGGACTCGCGACTCTCAGTCCTCATCTCAACGGATTGATCTGCATTCCGCCCCTTCCCTATCTGGCTTCCTTCCAAAGTGTCCTCGCGACCAAAACCCTTTGTGATCGGTGTCCTCGGCGGCATTGGATCGGGGAAAAGCGCGGTTGCTTCGGGCCTCTCTCGATACTTCCCCACTCTCATTCTTGATGCGGACAAAGTCGGGCACGAGTTGCTCGGTAACGCTGATGTCAAAACTCAGCTTCGAGCGCGCTTCGGTCCCGACATCTTCACTCCTGAGGGCGCAGTTGATCGCCGTGCTCTCGCGAGTCATGTCTTCGGAACCGAACAAGATCAGCAGCAAGCTCGGCTCGATTTGAATCGAATCCTGCACCCGCAGATTCGATCTACTCTCGAACAACGGCTCCGCGACGCGCCTTCCGACATTGAGGTTGTCGTGCTCGACGCAGCGGTGATGCTCGAAGCCGGATGGAGCGATGTTTGTCAGGCGATTGCTTTTGTCGATGTGCCGGAAGCAGATCGAGTTGCTCGCGTGATGGAACAGAGAGGATGGAGCGACATTGAATTACGACGACGCGAAAGCAGTCAGATTTCACTGGAAGAGAAGCGTCGGCGATCGACAGCGGTGATTGATAATTCAAAGTCTCTCGACGATGCCGTGCAGCAACTTCGCGGTTTCGTTGAGCAATGGTTGCAGTGATTGCAGTTGCGTTTCGTCGACTCGAACCGTGCAACATCGAGCGCCGCCAACCAAGAACAAGTTGCAGCAGTCCCTTCGAAATCTCACTCCGATCTCATCCCGCCTTTGAGCATCTCGCCCGTTCTGGGCTTCGCTCACTTTGGATCTCTGTCATGGCTCAGCACGATTGGAATTCAGGCTCGTCCGGCGCTAGCTCCGGCGGGCGCATGCAACGTCCTCAACTCAGTGAGCTTCCGCCGCTCGACGAGGATGTCGAAGACGACATCGTCTTTCCGGCAAACGAGCGTTACGAAGAGATCAAGCAGGGAAAAGAGTTGCACATCGCTCAGCTTCAGCGGATGAGCATGAAGGAGCTGATGGAGCTTGCTCGGCACGAGAACCTCACCGAGTACAGCGGGCTTAAGAAGCAAGATCTCATCTTTCGCATCCTCAAGGAGCGAACGAAGCTCAACGGGTTGATGTTCGGCGAGGGGACGCTTGAGATTCTCCCCGACGGCTTCGGGTTCTTGCGAAGTCCCGACTACCACTACTTGCCGTGCCCTGACGACATCTATGTCTCGCCGAGTCAGATTCGTCGCTTCGGTTTGAAGACGGGAGCAACTGTTGCCGGGCAGATTCGACCGCCCAAAGAGAACGAGCGGTACTTCGCATTACTCCGCGTCGAGGCCATCAACGGCGAAGATCCGAATCTTGTTTCGACGCGCGTCTCATTCGACGACCTCACTCCGTTGCATCCCGAGATGCGACTCAAGCTCGCGACGGACGCCGATGAGTTCAGCACCCGAATCGTTGATCTCTTAGCACCGATTGGAATGGGTCAGCGCGGGTTGATTGTCTCTCCGCCGAAAGCCGGAAAGACGATCCTGCTGCAGAAGATGGCGCAGGCCGTCATCAAGAATCATCCCGACGCGTATGTCATCGTGCTCTTGATCGACGAGCGGCCGGAAGAAGTCACCGATATGGAGCGGAGCGTTCGCGGTCAGAACTGCGAAGTTGTCAGCAGCACGTTCGATGAGCCGCCGAGCCGACACATTCAAGTGGCTGAAATGGTCATTGAAAAAGCGAAGCGAATGGTCGAATGCGGGCACGACGTTGTGATCTTTTTGGACTCGATTACGCGGCTTGCTCGAGCATGGAACACAGAGACGCCGAACTCCGGCAAGACGTTGACGGGCGGCGTTGATGCCAATGCTCTGCAACATCCGAAGCGGTTCTTCGGAGCAGCTCGCAATGTCGAAGACGGCGGCAGCTTGACGATCATTGCAACCGCGCTCGTCGACACCGGCAGCAAGATGGATGACGTCATCTTTGAAGAGTTCAAAGGCACGGGTAACACCGAACTCGTGCTCGATCGGCGAATGGTCGAGAAGCGAATTTGGCCGGCGATTGACGTCAATCGCTCCGGCACTCGACGCGAGGAGTTGCTGCTCGATCCGGATGAACTGAAGCGAGTATGGGTCTTGCGACGCGTGCTCAATGACATGAACCCCGCAGAGGCAATGGACTTGCTCGTCAATCGCATGCGCAAGACGAAAACGAATGCCGAGTTCTTAGCGACAATGAATCTGAGTTAACTTCGGGGTGCAATAGTTGTTACCGACAATGCACTCGGTCTGCAAAGAGTCTGATTAACGCGCCAGCCATAGTTTGAGAGTTACTTCCGATGCCCCAGTTTGTTGAAGGCAATCTGATACTTGCCGATGAAGCCATCGCGATCGTCGTTTCGCGATTCAATGACTTTGTGACGAATCGGCTGCTTGATGGAGCGATTGATACGCTGCGTCGGCACGGAGGGAGCGACGACAAGATCACTGTCGTCAGAGTGCCGGGTGCATTTGAAATTCCACTCGCTGCAGAGCGATTGGCTCAGTCGCACAAGTACGCCGCAGTGATCTGTCTCGGGGCAGTCATTGCCGGTCAGACGACTCACGACCAATACATCAATCAGCAAGTGGCTGCGGGCATTTCGCGAGCCAGTCAAATCAGCGGCGTGCCGGTGCTCTTCGGAGTGTTGACCTGCCAAAACATGGAGCAGGCGATCGACCGCGCTGGCGGAAAGGCCGGCAATAAGGGCAACGAAGCGGCGCTCGCGGCCATCGAGATGATCAACGTGCTCAAGCAAATCTAGATGTCACCGAATGCGGTGTGTGCGGAGCGAAGCCGTCATGAGGCGTTGCTCCAACGTCGGTTCAGCGAATGGCAGAGTGAGCCTGCAGGTTCCTCATCCACTTCAACCGGCGCCTTCTTTTCTTTCCGTTGAGTTATGAGACCTATGTTAGGACGAAGAACCGCTCGCGTTGTCGCGATGCAATTGTTGTTTCAGAAGGATCTCGTCTCCGATGTGACGACCGAGACGACCGAAGCGATGTTGGAAGAATTACTCCCCGATCCGGAACTGCGGAGCTTTGCATGGCAGCTCTATACCGGCACATGGGACAACCGCTTGAAGATCGACAAAGCCATTCAAGCCATCGCTCATAACTGGCGTCTCTCGCGAATGGCGACGACCGATCGCAACGTGATCCGCATGGGCGCGTACGAAATGGAATTCATTCGCACGGAGCCCGCAGTCGTCATCAATGAATGCGTTGAGATCGCGCGGGAGTACGGCTCGCCTCAGTCCGGCCCGTTCGTGAATGGCATTCTCGACAAACTGGTTCCGCAGGACATGCGCCGGAAGTCGGCATCGGATTCGAGTGCCGCTATTCCGGCGAGCGAACCGCTGTTGCAGAGTGAGCCCGCGCTCGTCGAGACCGCCTAACGCAGCGAAGTCGCAACCGAGCCGCAGCTTGACTCGGTGAGGCACAAGACAGTTGCTTGAGTCTCGCCTCTGTGCGGCTGCAGTCTTACTTCGTCGCCGAGTCAGAACCGGACGGGAAGCAAGAGCTTCTCGATGGCGCGTTCCCAAACGGAGTTTGGGAACGAGTGCGCTGGCGAGTGCGCCGACGTCTGCGCTCTCCAGTTCGCGAGCCGTGTCATAAATCTTCCAGTCCGAAGCGTCTGAAATGGCGAGTTGTTGAATTCGTCGTGAAGTACCGACATTCGACGTGCGCTATGCGTTGCCGTGCTTCTGTTGTCGCCCCTACAACGCCGCCCGACTTCTTCAGGCATCGGACGGCGAATGGCAGATCAAGGAACGGACTCTTCACTCTCTCCGCAGCAGGTCTACGAAAACCGCCGAGCGGTGCTGCGCGATGAACTCGTCGCCGCCGACGCGCGTGATCGCAACTTCGCATCAGCGCGCGGAGTCACTTTTCTCGTCGGCCTTTTTCTTCTTTATCAGGCCGTCTTCAACGAACTCTCCGGATGGTGGCTGCTCGCACCGGCCTCGATCTTTTGCGTGCTCGTCGTCTTGCATAGTCGCGTGAGTCGAAAGCTCTCATGGACGCGCCGCGCGATTGCTTTTTACGACCGCGCTCTCGACCGACTTGCTGATCGCTGGCGCGGAGTCGGCGTTTCCGGGCAGAGGTATCTCAATCACGAGCATGCTTACGCGAGCGATCTCGACATCTTCGGCGACGGCTCGCTGTTCCAGTTGCTGTGCGGCTCGCGAACGAGATTGGGTGAAGACCTTTTGGCGCACTGGCTCTCGCAACCTGCCGAACATCAAGTGGTGATCGAGCGGCAGCAGGCGATTGCCGAGCTCACTCATCAAACGCAAGTACGAGAAGAACTCGCGCTGCTCGACGCTGAAGTGCATGACGAACTTGATCAGAACAAGCTGCGAGATTGGGTGCGCGAGCCCGCGTTGCCATTCAGCAACCGCACGCGACTGACGGCACTCGGGCTCGGTATCTGCGGCGGAGCGACTCTGATCTACTGGTTCTGCGGCGGCATGATCTCCGCGTTCCTCGTTGTGCTGATTGCCGACATCGTCTTTTACTCACGCCTCATCGGGAACATCCGGCACATTGCACGCTCGGCTGATGAAGCGGGGTCGGGTCTTGCGATTCTCGGGCAAGTGCTCGAGTTGCTCGAACGTCAGCAGTTTCAATCGCCGAGTCTCGTCCGCGCGCGGGCTTCATTGGATGTCGAAGGGCACGTCCCTTCATGGCAGATTCATCGACTGAGAAATCAGATTCAGAACTTGAATGCCTGCCTGCAGAATCAATTCTTCGCGCCGCTTGCCTTTGTGCTCGGGTTGCCGATTGAGCTTGCTCACCGAGTTGAGATGTGGCGCGAGACGGTCGGGCCGCATATCCCCAATTGGTTGCAAGCGGTTGCTGAACTCGAAGCGCTCTCGTCTCTTTCAGGCTATGCGTTCGAGCATCCTCAAGACGTCTTCCCCGAGCTTGTTCCTGAGTCAGAAGGAGCATGCTTTGATGCTGTCGAAATCGGGCATCCTCTGATTCCGAACGCGAAGTGCGTGCGTAACGACGCGCGACTCTCGCGTGACATGCCGCTGATCATGATCAGCGGTTCGAACATGTCGGGGAAAAGCACGTTCCTCAGAACGATTGGCATCTCGGCCGTGCTTGCATGGAGCGGCGCTCCGGTGCGAGCGAAGTCGCTGCGTATCTCGCGCGTGCAAGTCGGCACTGAGATGCGAATTCACGACTCGCTGCAGCAAGGCGTCTCACTCTTCTACACCGCGATCTCGCGACTGAAGACGGTCGTTGAGCTCGCGGGCAAGACTCCGACGTTGCTCTTCCTGCTTGATGAGATTCTGCAGGGCACGAACTCGCACGATCGTCGCGTCGGAGCAGAAGGCATCATTCGGCAGCTCATTGAACGCGGAGCGATCGGTCTCGTAACAACGCACGATCTCGCGCTGACAAAGATCGTCGATGCCTTCGCCGGTCGAGCGATCAACATCCACTTCGAAGATCACCTCATCAACGGGAAGATGTACTTCGATCATCGCATTCGGCAGGGCGTCGTGAGAAAGAGCAACGCGCTCGAACTGATGCGCATGATTGGCCTCGACGTGCCAGACGACGGCAAGCCGTTCGATAGCGAGTAGCCGATAAGCCCATTTGGCTCCGCGCGTCCGTCTGATGCGAAGCCTCGCTCGACGGCCTGATGTCACGAAACGTGCCGGATCGTCCGCGTTGTCTTCTCTGCCCGTTTTCCCTCTGCGTCCTCTGCGATCTCCTGTTCAAAGTCTTGATTGTCTTCCGTCTGTCGGTATCGAAGTCATGCGGGTGTCGATCGCAATGACGGTGTAAGAATTTGAACAGAAGCTCGCAGAGAGCGCAGAGGAAGAAAGACCGAGAGGCTGAAATCGTTTCTTGGATTCGAGCCGCTCTCGCCCGACCGGACGGACAAGATGTCTGTCCTACAAATCGTCGGTCTGTGGCTAAGCCTCGCTAGGTCACTTGAAAACCGAAGTCGTGAATTCTGGATCAAGTTTCGCGTGATGAAGTTGTTCGAGACCATTGGCCTGCAATTCGACTTACATGGGCACATCCGCAGTTCGGCATTGCTATCTGCAGGAAAGTGCGACTGCTGAAAGGCGGCTTCCTACGGATGGCAAAGCCCGGCTGCGGATGAAGACTGCTCAGCTCGATCGGCAACTCAATCCCGCTTTACTGAAGCTCGTCGGCCGGAGGCCGCGCCTCGCTAACTCATGCTCGCGCGCAAGTCCCGAACGTGCTCGTCAATGCGACTGATTGGCGGAGCGATGATGAGTTCTGATTGCAGCGCGACGAACAGCGCTGCGGTGACGAGATCGGCGGTCGTGCCGGGATTGCGCTGACTGCCTGCGGCGCGCAGCCATGCGTCGAACTCAGCGAGTCGCTCACGACCGGCATCCGTCTGCCACCAATCGGCAGCGAGCACATCTGCCGCGCGATGAGCCGATTCTTCAGCAACCTCGACGCCGCATTTGCGAGCGATGTCGGTGTCCGGCTGATGCGCCATCAGTCGCAATTGAAGCTCGATAATCGCGTGCTCCCAGTCGGCTGCGAACTGCGATCCGTAGCGCGCGAGGATCGGAACTCCGTACTCAAGCACGAGCCGGAAGTCCGTTGTGTATTGAGCAGCAATGCTGTCTCGGTCCGCAGCAAGCGACATGATCTCGACGAGCGGGCGCGTCGGCGCACTTGTGACGTCTTCTTGAGGAGCATCGCCTAATCCGCGCGGCTGCGCGACTCGAATGGCTTCGAAGACATCCGCCGAGTCCGCGACGGTCAGCTCACGCAAGACCGCAGCAATGTGCTTGCGAATGTCGCCTCGCTCAGCAGCGGCAGCCAGTGGGCTGAGCAGCAGCACGATGCCGAGATTGGTGTTGTGCTGACTGACGGCGCGAGTGGCTTTCACTGCCTGCAAGATCGCGCGACCGACGCCGTCTTGTCCCGATCGCGCCAACGCTGGAGCAACGGCTTCGGCAGACCGAACGAAGTCTTCATAGGTCAGCGTCTCGAAGCTTGCCGCCGGATGCACGTTGCCGACTTTGCGAGCTGAGGCTTCGAGCAAGCAAGCAACTCGAATATGTGTTTCGATCATGAGGGCCATGCTCGATCTGAGTGTGCGCACGCGGGTCGAACTCGAATGTCCGACCGACGTGCGAGCAATGTTGTCGCCACTACTTCATGCCGACTAACGCTCCGGCCTTCTTGAAGACGGCGGAGACTCGATGCCGCCAAATGTTGTTGCGAGCGGCGGCTTCGTGCATGACCCAGTTCAATTGAATGGAGCGTCGCTCGCCGACAAACGGCTTATGTCCGTGCCATGCGTTATCGCGGCAACGAAACGCGATCAGCGTTCCCGCCTGCGGTGCGACTTCGGCGAAGTAGTCGTCGATGTTGTTCGACCGCAGCAGCCTCAAGCGTCCGCCGTCAGCGCCCCAGCTCGTATTGAGATAGACCAGTACGGTGATGAGCTTCGACGCGCCGTCGGTATGAACTCGCCCGTCTTTCTCTCGCGTTTGACCGCGAACGGTGAGCGTTGCCGGTCGACCGGTCAGATCCATTCCGAACTTCGCGGCAAAGGCACTGCGAGTGACGGTGCCGAGTAATTCTTCTGACATCTGTTGAAAGCCGGGACCGTAGCTCAAGGAGTCGAGCGGAAAGCTGCCTCCTTGATCGATCTCCGGGAAGTCTCGACCGATCGCTTCGAGTCCTTCAGGAGTCACGAAGCCGGGAAGTACGAGATGCTCGAAAGGCTCGGTCACCAACGGGGTTTCGGCGAGCGCATCAAATCTGAAAAACGACATGCTGGCATCCTTTCCATAGCCTTAACGGCGGGGGGCGGATGCTAAGTCTGCCGCGAAAAAAGGGTCAATATGACGTGCCGCGCGTCGTAGCACGGGCTTCTTGCGCGTGCTCTTTGACTGGCCGGACGAGTTAGTTTGCAGAAGCAAAGACGGCACGGACTGGAAGTCCATGCTACTTAACTCACTCAGCGCGACCCGTGCTCCGTCGCTCAATTCACTCCGGCAGGAGCGATGAGCTTCGTGCCGTCCGGCGTCCATGTGCAGCCGCGAACGTCGAGCTTTGGGTCTTGTCCGGGCACGAGCTTCGGCGGGGCGTTCTTCTCGGGATTGAACTCATAGAGTTGAGTCCGCCCTCGCTCGGGGCACAGCATCGGAAAGACGACGCGATCGCCTTCGGGATGCCATGCAAAGTCCGCGGTGATTGAGGTGCCGGTGTGAATCGTCTTAAAGCCGATCTCGGCACCGGCCGCATTGACGACAGCCACTTCCTCTTTGCCGTCCTTGCGCTTTGCTTTGAAGACGAGTTGCGAGCAGTCGGGCGACCATGACGCGTTCCAATAAACTTGCTGATACGGCCCGCTGTCGCCTTCCATCACAACCGAGACCTTTTCCGTCTCAAGGTCGATCACGCACAGCGTTGCCGAGTTATTGATCTGACTGGTGTAAGAAATCTTCTTGCCATCGGGCGACCATTGAGCGCCCCAGCCTCCGCGCACAATCACTCGGTCGAGCATGCCGTCGGGTTTGAGGATCCATGCTCCGTAAGGATTGCCGCGATGCAATGAGGCTGTCAGAAGAGTTCCATCCGGCGACCAGTTCGGCATCATGCCCGAGCCGAGTGCTTTCAAGTTCTTGCCGTCCATATCGACGACGAACATCGCGTTGTCGGCGAGTTCGTCTTTGTAGCCATCGAACGCTAATCGCTTGCCATCAGGTGAGACGGACGGCGAGCCGATGTTGTTGAACTCGGGATGCTGATAGAGCTTCTTCCATTCCTTGCCGTCGGCGCTGAGTGTGTAGAACGCGCTCGGCACTTTGCCTTTGAAGCGAAACTCGGGCTCATCGAGCACGCCGTCTCCGTTGCGATCGTGCATGCGGAACAGTTCCCAGCGCAGCAGCACGAAGTCCGTGCGATTGCCGCCGAAGCGGAACTCCTCGAAGCGCAGCTTTCCGTCCGGTGACTTGCCGCTGATCATCTCGTGCCAGTTGTAGATCGGTAGACCGAGAAAGCTCAGTTGCCATTCCATGAAGCTGAGCTTGCCGTCTCGATCGGTATCGAACGTCTGCATGAAGAGAGGTTCGAGCGTCGCTTGCCAACTGGGGATCTTCGCTTTGAGTTCTTCGGGACTGACCGCTGCATCGAAGTCCGTGTCAGCGGTGCGGAACTCCCACATGATGTCTTTGACGAACGACTGCGACTTCGAGCCTTCATCAAAGGTCAAACGACCGTCTTCATCCTTATCAATGCTCTTGAAGAGCTCGTCGACTTTGTCGCCGCCCCAGTTGCGTTGCCGTGCTTCAGCGAGCGTGATGAAGCCGTCCTTCGAGACATCGAGATAGCTGAAGTGCCCGTAGTTAAAGACGGTGCCGTTGAAGTAGACCAGTTGCCGACCGTCGTCGCGGCGAACCCCGAGCAGCGACTCCACGTAGCGGCGAGCCTCATTCGCCGAGACCTGCATGTTGCCGTCGATGTCGACGTCGCGCGGCGTCGGCTGAACGTCGGGAGCGCCAAAGCAAGCCGCTGCGTGCTCGCAAAACTCACCGCGCGGAACAGTGCCCGGCGCATCACCTTTGAGTTGCGGCCAGCGCTTCGCGAGTCGCTCGAAATACGTGTCGACAAACTTCGTCAGCGGATGCGGCAGCCTGCCGCGAATGTCCCAACCGGCGATCGTCGATGCGCTCGAAGTCTCTTCGAGAGTCAGCTTGCCATCGCCGTTCCAGTCAGCGAGTCGGAAGTCGCGCGATGCCAACTTCTTGTCTTGAAACCATGACGAGTACTCGGCCTCGTCGAGCAACTTGTCTTTGTTGCGATCGTTCTTCTCAAAGAAGTCCGTGATCTTTGGGGGAGTTGTGGCCGGAGGCCCCTGAGCGATGACCTCAGCCAACGACATCACAGACGCAGCCAGTAGTACGACGAGAGGTAATAATCGTGACAGCATGCGATGACTCCAATCGGTCCTGCGAACAACAAAGACTGCCGACATTCGCTCTGACGGAAGTGACTGTCAGTCTCGACTCTTTAGGCGAGCCGATTATCCGACGAGCGGTATAGCCCCACTGGACAAATTGCGGCAGTGACTTTGATGTCGCTTCGGTAAGTCAACTTGCTGTGCCTCGGACTGCGACTAACGATCCGAGCCGCTTGCCCTGCGAATGCGAGTGTCGGCTTTTGCTCCGCAAAAGCTTCCTTTCGCAGAGCGAAAGGCGACTATCGCGCAAGCTGACGCGAACCCGTAATCCGAGCGTTGCACATGACGCTGTCGAATCTCAGACAACGTCGACATCACTAAGGCGATCGCATGCAGACTTCATCCACTGGCCCCGTTGCTTTTGATCGCTGGATTGATCGCTGCTGGCGACGGCTGCGATTTGGGCAGTTCCTCAAGGTCGCAGCTGATTGGCTCGCGATGTATTTGCTGTTACTCGGCAGCGTGATACTCGCCGTAAAGCTCGGCTGGCCGCAGTATTGGCCGCACGTCTTATGGCTGAGTGCCGGAGTGCTGCCCGTCACTGCGATTGCCTATTGGCTCTCGCGACGAAACCGCTTTTCGCGTGAGGAGTCGATCGCGGTGCTCGATCAACGACTCGGAGCGGGCGGGCTGTTGATGACTCTTGTCGAAGCCCCGGACGCTGACTGGCAGACTCATTTGCCGAAGTTTCAGCGCATGTGGCAGTCGAGCTTGCCTCAAATATGGCCGACGCGCTTTGTGAAGCAGGTCAGCGTGCCAGTGGGCTTCTTGATTGTCGCCGCCTGCATTCCGCCGCGCGAGATCGAAGCTGCTCCTGCATCGACTCGCATGACGGCGGGGCAGCAAGCATCGCAGCAACTCGAAGAGTTGTTCGAAGAGATTCAGCAAGCCGAACTGCTGCAAGAAGACGAACGCAAGCAGCTCGATGACGCGATCGAGCGACTCAGCGAAGACACCGCGAAGGCACCGCTCACTCATGAGAAGTGGGAGACGGTCGATGCTCTGCGATCGAAGCTGAAGTCGCGCGTTGATGAGACCGCCGCACGAATGGGACAGCTCAAAGAAGCGGTCGGAGCAATGGCGGCAGCGCTCAATGGCAAAGGACTTGAAGGTCTCAGTACCGAGCAACGAGAACGGCTCGAACGTGAACTCTTCGAGACACTGCAAAAGATGTCGAAGGACGGCTCGCTGCCGGGTGCTTCGTCGGCCATGAAAGAGAAGCTCAAGCGATTGATGAAAGACGGAGAGCTGCCCGAAGACCCGCTTGAACGCGAAGAGCTGCTGAATGATCTCAAAGAGTTCTTAGATCAAGAGGCCGACAAACTTGAGCAACTGCGTGAGAAGTGCAAACAGCAACAAGAAGGCGAGCAGAACGGTCCGCAGCAGCAGAACGGCGGAGTGGAGGAAGGCCCCGGTCACAACGGATTGAATTGGGGCGACGAGTCGAAGCTCGACGGCACAAAGTTCAAAGAGCAGATCTTGCCGGAAGGTCGAGCTGACAAGCTGCGGCAGGATGTCATCGGCGTTACAGGGACCGCTCCGGAAGTGGTTCCAGAAGGAGCTGCGCCGCGCACCGCAGCTCGCGCCGCAACAGTCACAAGCGGCAGCGAAACATGGAGCCGCAACGTCCGCCCGCGCCATCGTCCGGTGCTCAAGAAGTACTTCGACGAAAAGCCTTAAGCGGCAGCCGGCATCATTCCCGCACGACAGCTCGCACAGCATCCCTCTGCGACATTGAGACGCCCGGTCGTTGCCCCCATGCTCCGCCGCCCCAGTAGATTGGGATTCCATCCCGATCCTCAGCGGAGAGCCGGTCTCTCAAACTGGTCGATCCATCGTCAAAGACGACCCGCCCAGAACCATTAATGCACTTGCTCGCGCCATGACGTTGAGTCGCGACGAGCCCGCTCAGGACTTTTGACTTCACCAGAAGGAACGATGCATGACCGACGATCGGAGCCCCGCTCCTGTTGCAGACCTGTCACCGGAAGCGACGTTTCTCGGACACCCGCGCGGACTGTTCGTGCTGTTCTTCGTCGAGATGTGGGAACGCTTCTCGTACTACGGCATGCGAGCGCTGTTGATCTTCTACATGACGAAGGGCTTCCTGCAGCTCGGTGACTCGGCGGCTTATGGCATCTATGGAGCCTATACGGCGCTGGTCTACGCGACTCCGTTTATCGGCGGCATGCTCGCAGATCGTCTGCTCGGTCCTCGCCGAGCAGTCATCTTCGGCGGCATGTTGATGGCGGCCGGACATCTATTGATGACGTTCGAAGAGAAGACCGCGTTCTCAGTGGCGTTGGGCCTGCTGATCTGCGGTAACGGATTCTTTAAGCCGAACATCTCAACGATGATCGGCAGCATGTATCCGGCCGGCAGCCCAAAGCGCGACGGCGGCTTCACGATCTTCTACATGGGGATCAATCTCGGCGCGGCGATGTCGCCTTTGATTTGCGGCTACGTCGGCGAGACCTTCGGATGGCACTACGGTTTTGGGCTCGCAACGATCGGCATGCTCGCAGGGCTTATGACGTTCGTTGCCAATCGACGCCTTGCTCAAGTCTTGATCGGACTCACGGCTCTCTCAGCAGCAGGTTGCATGGGATGGATTGGTAAGAGCGACCTCGTGATGTTGGCCGTTAATTCGCCAGTGGGGATAGCACTGCTCGTCGCAGCGTTTGTCGCGATCGCGGCTTTGGCCGGAGGCAGCTTGCCTGAAGGACTCGGCGCTGCGAAGGACCCGAGCAAGATCAAAGAGCCGTTGTTTCCCGGCTTCCCTTTGTCGAAGGGAGCGTCGATCTATGTCGGTACTGTGCTGACAACGGCGCTGATGGCGTTCCTGATTCAGAACAAGGTCATCGCCGGCTATTTGCTGATGGGCTTCGGCGGACTCGCGCTGTTGATGTTGCTCGTCGACGCGATTCGAGCCGAGAAGATCGAACGCGAACGACTCTTCGTCGTGATGATTTTGATGTTCTTCTCGATGCTGTTTTGGGCCTTCTTTGAGCAGGCAGGTAGCTCGCTCAACAACTTCGCGGACCGCAATGTCGATCGAATCGTCGGAGCGAAAGAGATCTCTAAGGCCGATGTCGGAACTGAGCTGCCGAGCTTGTCGATCAACTCAGCGCTCGTCGGTCGCAAAGTGGCGGACAAAACATGGAGCCTGACCGACATCGAAGCTGCCACAAAGAAGGCTGCCGAGAGTTCGAAGGATGGAGCCATCGTGAGTGCGACGCTCGAAAAGGTGACCGTCACGGACGAAATGGTCGGCATGAAGGTCGGCGGCAGCGAGATCAAGGCGAGCGTCTTTCAAGCTGTGAATCCCGTCTGCATCGTGCTGTTTGGATTGGCCTTCACGGCGTTATGGGCTTTCCTCGGGAGCAAGGGGCTCGATCCAAATTCGTCAGTGAAGTTCGCGCTCGGCCTGATGCAACTCGGCATCGGCTTTGGCGTCGTTTGGTGGGGCTCAGTGAATTGCAACAACTTCGGAATGGTCGGAGTTCAGTGGCTCGTTATCGCCTACATGCTGCATACCACTGGCGAGCTCTGCCTGTCTCCCGTCGGCTTGTCGATGGTGACGAAGCTCTCGCCGCCGCGCATCGTCAGCACGGTGATGGGAGCATGGTTCTTAGCGACGGCGTTCTCGAACTACCTCGCGGGAATGATCGCCGAGCTAACCGGTGTTGGTCACGAAGAAGGCGACGTCAAAGTCATCCCGCTGCCGCTCGAAACCGTGCATGTCTACGGCGACGTCTTTCAAAAGATCGCGATTGCCGCCTTTGCATCGGGAGTCGTGCTGCTCGTGTTATCCCCGCTGCTCAATAAGTGGATGCACGGAGCGGAAAAGGGCGCGGGGCACTAAGAGATGCTTCGTCGGCTTCGCGGCGATGCAGCCGGGTTTGAACCTCTGCCGCATCATTTTCCTGTCGTCAATCTTCCTGTCATTTTTCTTACTGCCTCTCAACGCAGCGGAATAGACAGGAAGATGGAAGAAGAGTTGCATGCCTCGGCGTGACGGAGATCAGACGAGGAGCCCAGCTAACGCACCAATGCATTCGCAAGTAGCCGAAATCGTGAGATTTCGGGGAAGGCAAGCTTGAGTCCTTTGCCGAAGCGACATTCTCCGAAGTCTGACGACTTCGGCTACGAGACTACGTCGAGCCTTAACGGTGTTGAGATGCCGCGTGCTCTTTCTTGACGGCGGAGCACTCTCGCGGAGATGCATTCACCCCGCTTCGGATCGGGATGGAATCCCAATCTACTACTCCGCCTTCTTCTTCCCTCCGCCGCCTTGACTGTATTTCTTCCACCAGTCGGGGCCTTCGGCTTCGATCTCGGTGTTGAGCTTGATGAGTTCGGATTTCATTGAGGCGAATTTGGCGGGCTCGGTCGCGCTCAGCTCGGACTTCTCCTGCGGGTCTTGTTGCACGTTGTAGAGCTCGAACATCGTCAGCTTTTCGTCGGACAGGATCTTCCAATCGCCGATGCGCATAGCGGTCTTGAACTTCTCCGGCGCGATCGTGCAGCGCCAGTAGAGAGGGCGTGCTCGTTCGACGGGTTTGTTCTCGATCGCCGCTAAGAGGTTGCCGCCGTCGAGCACTCGATCTTTGGGAAGCTCGGCACCGGCGATCGTCGCGCCTGTCACAAAAATGTCAGAGCCGATGACGGGGATGTCGCTCGTTGTTCCCGGTTTGATGTGACCGGGCCAACGCACGAGGCCGGGGACTCGAATGCCGCCTTCATAGACCGCTCGCTTGCGGCCGCGCAGTCCGCCGGTTGAGCCTCGGCCCGGTGACTTGATGCCGTCGCCTTCAGGTCCGTTGTCCGACGTGAAGATCACGAAGGTGTTGTCGGCGAGTTTGAGTTCGTCGAGCGCCTTCATCAGCAACCCGAACGCATGATCGAGCTGAGTCACATTGGCGTGATGCTCGCGCTGCACGTCGTCCGTGAGGTCCGGGTACTGCGCTCTGAACTCGGGCGCGGACTTGATCGGGTAGTGCGGCTCGTGCGTCCAAACAGAGAGCATGAAGGGCTTCGTCTGATCTCGCTGCTCCTTCAGCCAACTGATGGCTTCCTTCACAACGAAGGGCGCCGAGTAGTCGTCGACTTGCCCGATCTCTTTGCCGTTGCGCACAAAGTTCTTCGGGCGTTCGTGACTGGGTCCGGCGTTGTTCTGAGTCGCAAGCCACCAGTCGTAACCGTGATCGTTCGGCTGAGGTTGAGTGGGCTTATTGAAGTGCCCATTGAGATGCCACTTGCCGACATGACATGTCGAGTAGCCCTTTGCTTTGAGCAGCTTCGGCAATGCGATCTCACTCGTCCGCAAGTGAATCTCGCGTCCCTCGGGAATCCATGTGAAGACGCCGTTTCGATAAGGCGTGCGTCCGGTGAGGATCGCTGATCGAGACGGACTGCAAACCGCGCAAGCCGCATAGCACTGAGTCAGTCGAGTGCCCTGCTTCGCGAACTCATTGAGGTTCGGCGTCTTAATAATGGGATGCCCGTAGCAGCCGAGATCTCCATAACCGAGATCGTCCGCGAGGAAGACAATGATGTTGGGTTGAGTCTGCTCAGCCGCATTCGCCGCCGCGCCGAGACCGATGAGCGTGAGGAACACGAAGAGGAGCTGCTTCATTTCGGGAGTCCTTTGTTCGTCGTTTGGGTCTGCTGGTCTCGCAGCGGGCTGCTTGCTGTGCATCGCATTGCCGAGGAGCCGTAGCTTGGGATTCCATCCCGAGCGGCAGCGGGGAAAGACAGTTTTAGGCGTTTCGACTTGTCGTCAGTCGTTGTTAAGCGGAGCGGCCGGTGAGTCGATACCGGCCAATCTGCTTGTACGACGGACTTGTAGTCCGTCGACCCAAGGAGGCGACGGACTACAAGTCCGTCGTACCGGTGATCTCTCATCTGCCGCTCGCCTAAGCGGAGTCACCTTTGACGGCAAAGTCTTATTTGGTGGGATACCGGATGACCGCCGAGGCTCGGGATGGAGTCTCAAGCTACGCCTTCGGCTTGCCGTTAGACGACTCCGCCTACTCTGCGCGAGGTGTAAGAATTTAAACAGCAGCTCGCAGAGAGCGCAGAGGAAGAACAACAGAAAGGTCAGCAGCGCGGGATTACTTCGCGGCCTTCTTCGCTTGAGTCACCGGCGCTTCGTCGGCTTCGGTCACGACGTCGAGCGTTGTCTCGTAGACGACGGGGAGTCCTCGATCGTCGGTTGTCTTGCCGCGAATCACGAGCGGGACATTGAACGGGCCGATCGGGCCTTTCTCGAAGGTGATCTTGATTGAGGTCTTCGTCACGTCCGCAGCCACTTGCAGCGGTTGCACGCTGACTCCTTTGATGTGCTTCGCCGGGACGACTTCGATCGTTGCCGGCTGACGCAGATGAGACGCGCGACCCACTTGCAGAGGCACCGTCACGGACTCTCCGGGCACCGCTCGGATCGCAGGTACGTCGACCTGCACGCTGAACTCTTCGGGCGCCGTCAGCACGATGATCTGATCGTTCTGCTCTTGAGACGAGAACGTCACTTTGTGCTTCGTGCCGTCGGGATCAACGACTTCGCCAACAGCCATCAAGCACGTGCGGCTCGTGCGTCCGACTTCGAGCCACGGCGGCAAGTTGGCGGGATAGTCGAACTCGGTCGCTCCCGGAGGCACGACGATCTTTGGTCCGGTCACGCCTTGCAGATGACGATTCTGCCGATCGGCCAAACTGACTTCGATCGGGCCCTCGAAGCCGCCGCGATCAAGCTTGTAGTGCCGAATGTAGACCGAGCCGCGCGGAGCAAACTTGCTCTCAAAGGCACCGAAGAACTTGAACGGCGTCTTGACCGTCACCGCGAACATCAGCCGATCAATCTTCTCGAGCGTCGGCGGATTCGTGCGAATGCTCGCGACCGCTTGCTTCTCGATGTCGTTGATCTTCGCTTTGCCAATCACGCGAATGACGGAAGCCGTCAGCGGCGTCTTTGCATCCGCCTTCAACTTGATCGTCGCGTTGTTCTGCTTCGCTGCGACCGAGTTGCCTTCAACAGTGACTCCCGGCGGCAGTCCCTCGAGCACGAGATCAATCGCCTCATTGAAGTTCTGCCGCTTCACGTTGAGCTTGAGTTGCAACTCGCCGTCGCGATCAACATTCACGGCGCGTTGCTGAGTCTGCACTTCGAGCGTGAAGGGCGCGGAGTCCGCCGTCTTCGCATCGAGGGCATAGAGTCGATAGCCAAAGTTCGCTCCGCCGCGAGTCGCGACTCGATCAGCAACCTTCACGTAGTAAGTGCCATCGGTCGGGACGTTGAAGACTTGCTTCGCGTCGATGTCGTTGCCGTTGTCGTCTGCTTCAGTCAGTCGCTTTCCATCGGAGCTGAAGACGGTGAGCACCGAATCCAATTCCGACCCGAGCAATGACGCATGCACTTCGAGCAGCAGTTGCTCGCCCTTCTTCGCCTCGACCTTCCAGAAGTCGACATCGCCGCCTGCTTCAATGCGGCCATTGAGCACGCTCGGCACGCTAAAGGCGACGGCAGTTGAGATGTCGTTATTCGGGGATGTAGGTTCGAGTACATCGGGATGCTCGGAAACTTCGAGCGTCTGACCGAGTTCACGCGCGGCCGCGAAGTCGGGGCGGTAGACGATCTGCTCGACATCATTCGGCAGCGAGACATCGACCGTCTGCTGATTGAGCCCGACTCCAGTCAGTTGCAGCTTGAGCGTCTCGCCGCGTCGGCCACCGAGCGGATAGACGCTGTCGACGACCGCGCCGGTCGTCAGCGTCAGCCGATAAACGTGATGCTGCAGGCCGCCGAAGTTCGCATCGTTGATCTGCACCGAGTACCGCCCGCTCGTCTTTGTTGTGAATCGCAAGATGGGATCTTGCCCCTGCGTGCCAGTGACTTCCGCGATGCGCTTGCCGCTCGGGTCGCGAAGTTCGAGATGTGCTTCAACGGGCGAGTCAATGTCTTGAGCTGTCGCGATGCACGTCAGCGTTTGCCCGGCAGTGAGATCGAAGCTCCAAAGATCGACATCCTCGCGCGGGAAGGTGCGACCGTTGATCGTCACCGGCAGCGGCACCAACTGCGGAAGCGGCTTGCCCGCGATCTCTTCTTCGACGACCTCCGGAAAGAGACCGACCAAAAACTTCATCGGCACAGTTGCGCCTTGAGCGGTCGAGACGCTCCACTCGCGTGCTCCGAGCTTTGCATCGGCAGCAACTTTGAACGAGCCGTCGTAGTCGACCGGGTAGTCCTCGGAGCGTTGTGACGGAGGCTGCGGAATCACCGGCCCCTCGAACCAAATCGTCGAGCCGCGCGTGATGCGTGCCGGCACTTCGACTCCCGCTCCGTCGATGCGAAGAGCAGCAGCTTCATGCAAGAAGTGCCCGCCAACTTTGACATCAACAGTCGTCCCGCGCTGAGCCCCTGCGGGAAAGATGTAAGTCACATAAGGCTGCTTCGCCTCGACGCTCGCGCTCCATCCGCCAATCAAGCCAGTAAGAGCAAGCAGTGTGCTTCGAAGTTTCATGAGTGTTCCTTCGGGGTCTGAAAGCTGATCTCGCGCGTGAGCAATGTGAGTGACAACAACACGAACCATGATGGCGAACAATGATTGAGAATCTACCGGCAAGCGGACTCGTTTAACCGCGTGCCCATCGGGCCGCGCTCGAGCAAAGAGAGAGCATCCGTCGCCCTACGAGCAGGCCGATGATTGCGGACAAGAGCTCCCCGCCGGGCGGGCCGGCACAATGGGTGAGGAACACTGGTACGACGGACTTGTAGTCCG
>CAZNMS010000030.1:0-34285 GCA_964573505.1 uncultured Planctomycetaceae bacterium
CAGTGATGCGTCCTGTAATTGTTTCCTACATCGGGAACTCGGGCGAGTTCGAGAAATCAATAGCGAAGGCAGACTGACTCATGAAATCTCTGTTCTCTGCGACGAGTCTTCGATCGTTTCTAGGTCGCTGCATGGTGGCCGCGTTGCTCACGGCGCCTGCGGCAATTGCTCTGGGTGAGGACTCAGACGCGCGCGTTGCTGTTCCGGATGCGGCGGCTCAAATGAAGACGCTCGGCGAGGTCAAGCAAATCTTCGCTGACGACTACGCGAAGGCGAAGAAGCCCGAAGATAAGAATGGGCTCGCTCGCAACCTGCTCAAGCAAGCTGAAGATCAGAAGGACGACCCGGTCGCGCGGTATGTGCTCTTCAAGGAAGCGCTGCGACTGGCTCAAGACGGAGTCGATCCCGAGACGTCGTTGGCGTGCATTGAGTCACTCGGCAAGGAGTATCAGGTCGACAGCTTCGCGATGTTGCATGACGTGCTTGATGACCTCAGCAAGAAGGCGAAGACGCCGCAGGTCTTAAAGGCCATCAACGACGCCAACAAAGACGGCATCGATAAGGCGGTTGCGGCCGACAAGTTCGCGGTCGCGGTGAAGATGTGCGTTATCGGCGATCGGCTATCGCTCGCAGCGAAGGACACTGGCGAGCGGAAGCGATATCTCGATGTGAAGACGGCGGTGCTTGCTCAGCAGAAGGAGTTCGATGCCGCCGAGCGCGCGAAAGAGATCCTCGCAACGAACCCTGATGACGCGACTGCCAACTTCGATCGCGGCGTCTACATGCTCAGCCGCAAAGGTGACTGGCAAGCGGGACTCAATCACTTAGCGAAGTCAGGCGACAGCGAATTGCGCTCGTTAGCAAAGCTCGACCTCAGCAACCCTGAGAGCGCGAAGAAGCGACTCGAACTCGCTGAAGGATGGTTCGAGTGGACGCCGCCGCTGAAGAAGACGAAGCCCGTTTGGAGCAAGGCGCTCGCGAAGTACTGGTACTCGCAGATCGCGAATGAGGTCACCGGTCTCGAAAAGACAAAGGTTGAGAAGCGACTGAAAGAGATCGGCGAACTCGACTTGAAGCGCGACGACAGTGGCATCGCCGTAGCGAAAAGCGTGATCAAGCAAGTCGAACCGCAGCCCATGCCGCGCGTGCCGATGAATGTGAATGTGCCTCGTCAGCCGATGCCGAACGTCGTTGTGAACGTGCCGCGCAACAATCCTATTCCCGCTGCACCGGCAGTCGTGATTCGCCCGCTCGGCAAGCTCCCGCCAGTTGGGGAACTCCCGCCGAAGGTTGAAGCGAAGAATCCTTTCGTACTGCAACCATTAGCGCCGCTTTCGCCGGAGCAAACGAAGCTCACTCGCGAAGTCTTTCAGTGGGCGCTGACGACTCCGGGAGTGCAGTTGACCTACGCCTACACAACGCCGACAGCAAGCGGTTCAAAAATGGTCGGTGTCAAAAATCGCGAACCTGAACCGGACGGTCTGTATGCCATCGTCGGAATCAATTCGCAGTCATTGACCGACGACCAATTCAAGATGTTTAAGGGGCTCACGACTATCGACTCGGTCTACAGCCGATCTCCCGGATCGACCGGAGGTTGGATCAAGCATCTTGAGGCCGCGACCCATTTAAGATCGATCAATGTTGGAAATAGCCAAAACGCTTTCTCGGATGACTACGCTGGGATGCTCACAAAGTTTCCGAATCTCATGTCCTTCAGTTCGATCATGAGTCCCGTTGGTCCGAAAGTGGTGAAGGCCCTTGCGGAGTGTCCCGCGATTACGGCTGTTGCGCTACTTCCGGGGCCGACTCTGAAACCGATCGACATTGCCGCACTGCGACGGACGCACCTCGAAGAACTCATGCTGTACTCCGCTGCTGACGCGCATGTTCTTGCCATCGAGGGGGCTCCGGATCTCAAGCTTTTGCATTTGTCAAACTCCGTGATGTCTGACGCAGGCATTTCTCAGTTGCAGTCGATTGGTCTTGAGTCGCTGACAATGTATCAGACGAGTGGCTTCACGGGTGAGGGCTTTAAAGGTTGGAATCCGAAGGCATTGAAGTGGCTAACGCTTGGTGGTTGCCCGCAGGTCTCCAATCAAGGAATGGCAGCAATTGCAGCCATCCCAAATCTCAAGACATTGAAACTTGGCCAAATCTTTAGCCCCCTCAACCTCTCGAAGGTAGCGTCGGCATCAAGCCTTGAAGCTCTCAGCCTCGAAGAAGTCCCAGCAACGAATTGGGATGCACTTTCAGAGTTCACGAATCTCAAGAGCATCTCGTTTCGTGGTATTGAGATCCCGGAGTCGGCATTCAAGATCCTTGCAAAGCTCCCGCTCCAGTCGCTGCATTCGAACAACTGCAATCTCTCCGACGCGCATTTCAAAGCTCTTGTCGGACATCCGAGTCTTAATCTCGTCACGGCCTTCAATTGCCGGGTGACCCAAGATGCAGTTCAAGCTCTGAAGGCCGCGAACCCGCGGGTGAATGTGTTCGGAGTGAAGTAGCAACGACCTGCGTCGACTTACTCTCAGTGTCCCCTCTTCGGGAACTCATCGGCTTTCACGCGCAGAACGCAGCGCGCGGGCGATGACATAAGCCCCAATGGCGCGGGATTCGATCGCCCATTTTGGAGTGCGGCGATTCATCGCCGCTTTGGTACTGCGGCGCAGCCGCTCTTTTTTCGCTTTCGCGTGAGCGCGGTGTTGGGCGCAGCGACGCAGAGAGAAGTTCCTCACCGAACGGGCCGGCACAATCGGTGAGGAACTCCTGTTGAATCTCCCTCTCACCTTTTGGGACTAGGCCAACCAACTCGCGGCTCACGCGAAGTGCGGGGATTCATCCCCGCTTTCAGATTCGGCGGAGCCGTCTTTTGCGTCGCTCGGATGTGAAGGCGCACGAGTTCCCGGTCGCCGATCGGGAACGCCGTACGAGGAGACTCTTTTCGTAGCATGGACTTCCAGTCCGTGCCGTCTTTTGGGCGAGGTTCATTTCGGTCTCGCGTTGGGTCGCAGAGCCGCGCCCGTTAGGAAGCGGTGCTTTGGCTATTTCGTAGCGGATTCCGCTTCCTGACGGGCGCGGCTCTGCAACGTCATCGTGAACCGTTCCGTCTTTTGAATTGGGTGTAACCGGCATTCCGGCGCGGTCTCCGGCGGGCGAGCCGGACGGAGACGACTCACATTCACCGTCGAAGTGCCGGTCACTCCCTTTTGAGTTCTTCTCAGGCGGTGAATCGATGCGGGACAGCACGGGCTGGAAGCCCATGCTACGGGGACGTTCGCCGCAGGCTTCGTAAGAACGCGTTTGGCTGCTGCGTGAAATCGCGGCGCGATTGCTCAACACTTGCCCGGAAGACTGCGGGCTGAGCACCGACCGAGACCGTCTTACGAAGTCATTTTTATTACCTGCCGAAACAACATGACCAATGTCCCTGCCGAGCGTTTTGATCCCCGCGACTACTCGCCTGAAGGCTTCCTCGAAAGGGCGGCGGAACTCGGCATGACGCTCGAATGGTCGCGGCGATTGTTCTCGCGAACGATCAGCGAGGGCGTGCTCGATCCGAATCTGCTCGCTCCCAAATTGCCGTTATCGCGACGCGTGATTCGCGCATTGGAAGATCTGCCGCGACTGAAGCTCGTCGATGAGAAACGCTCGGCCAAAGACAACTTTGTGAAGCTCGCTTTCGCGACTCACGATGACCTCATCATCGAGACCGTCTTGATCCCGTTGCATAAGCCGGGAGCGGTTAGCCTTTGCCTTTCGAGTCAGGTCGGTTGCGCGATGGGCTGCAAGTTCTGCGCGACGGCGACGATGAAGACGCGCCGCAACCTCGCCACATGGGAGATCCTCGATCAAGTGCTGCAAGCTCGCGCGATCGTGCGCGCGGAAGGGCGACGAGTCACCGGCGCGGTCTTCATGGGAATGGGCGAGCCGTTCTTGAACTATGACCGCGTGCTCGCTGCGGCGGAGACGATGTGCTGTCCGTTCGGAGCGGCGATCTGCGGAAAGAGCATCACGGTCAGCACGGTCGGGGTCGTTGCTGAGATCGATCGCTTCACGAACGAGGGGCGGCGCTTTCGACTCTCGATCAGTCTCGGTGCCGCGACCGATGAGAAGCGGCGCGAGATCGTGCCGGTTGCTGCGCTGACTCCGATTGCCGACGTCATCGCCGCCGCGCGGCGACACATCACGGCTCGCGGTCAAGGACGCATCAACTTGTCCTACGTCTGCATCAGCGGCTTCAACGTCGGAGAAGATGATGCGCGCGCATTGGGAGAAGTCATCGGTGACTTGCCCGTGCGACTCGACATCATCGACGTGACCGATCCGACGGGCCGCTATCAACCGCCGACGCCCGTTGAACTGAGTGCCTTCCGCGACGCACTCAATCGCTATGTCTCGCAACCGGTCGTGCGTCGCTATTCGGGCGGAGCGGACATCGACGCCGCTTGCGGAACGCTCGCCGCAAAGAACATCGCCGCGCGGCTGACGCCGGAACTCGTTGTGCTGAGTTAGTTCGACAGCGCACCTTCGCGTTTTCGTAGCCGAGATCGTCAGATCTCGGACGCTTGAAATGCCTGAAATCTGACGATTTCAGCTACATGGTGCGCTGCAGAATTAGTCGGATTCGTTGTTTCGCCTTCAGGCGGTTCTTAGCCGTAGCTTGTTGTGTGTCGCGATTCGAAAGCCGGTTGGCACTATCGCTACCGATGCACCGACGATGACGGGTAATCCCCGTCGCTCACTTTTTCGAATGCCGAGCATCCCCGGCATCAACCGCTGCAACCGACTGTAGAATTCCGCTCAATCGCTCTGCCTCACCACTCACTTTGCGAGAGCGAACACACCTCTCATTCGGAGAATTGCTATGAGAATCTCAGCCTGGTTAGCGGGACTCACAACAACGGCGAGCCAACAAACTCAAACGAAGTCGCGACGGCGACGGATGGAGACTCAGCATGCTCACGTTGAATCGCTCGCTCTGAGAACGATGCTCAGCATTTCCTCGTTGTTTGATGCGACGTCTGGCGCGTTGAGCCTTACGAGCGACGGCGCGGATGCGATTGCGGTCGGAGCGGATGTCAGCGGCAACGTGACGTTGAATGGTTCTCCGCTGACGGCTTCTTTGGCCGGCGGAGGTTCTGGATCAGTGGCTGCGTCTGCCGTGACAGCGTTGAACGTGACTGGCGGTGCAGCGGCCAACACGATCAACCTCTCGGGTGTCACGGCGGCAGCCTTTCCGAATCTCACTTCGGTCATCGTTAATGCCGGCGACGGCAACGACTCGGTGATCGGCTCCGGGAAGAACGACACTATCGACGGCGGACTCGGCAACGATTCCATCAACGGCGGTCTCGGCAATGACTCGATCAAAGGCAGCGATGGTCGCGATCTGATCGACGGCGGCGCCGGTAATGACATCCTGCAAGGCGGCAATCAGTCAGACACGATCACCGGCAATGACGGCGACGACAGCATCCTCGGGCAAGGCAGCAATGACTCGCTCGAAGGAGGTAATGGAAATGACAGGATCGACGGCGGTGTCGGAGACGATGCGGAGTCGGGCGGAGCGGGCAACGATCAATTGCTCGGCAGCGACGGCAACGACTCGCTCAGCGGCGGTGACGGCAACGACGTCGAGGACGGCGGCATCGGCAATGACTCGATGCTCGGCGGCAACGGCAACGATCGCGTGACAGGCGGCACGGGAGCCGACATGTGCAGCGGCGATGCCGGCAACGACGTCGTCTCGGGCGGCACCGACAACGACACGCTCAATGGCAACGGCGGTCTCGATCAGATCAATGGCAACGACGGTGATGACATTCTGATTGGCGGCAGTTCGAACGACACGATGAGTGGCGGGTTCGGTAACGACAACGTGAATGGTCAAGACGGCAACGACATCGTCAACGGCGATGATGGGCTCGATTCTCTGACCGGCAGTACGGGCGATGACTCGCTCGATGGCGGCAATGGCAATGACGTTGCGAACGGCGGTGGCGGTATCGACTCGATCTCGGGTGGCGCGGGTGACGACAACCTGCAAGGCGGCACCGAGAACGATGTCATCAACGGCGGTGATGGAGCGGACTCGCTCTCCGGCGGTGCTGATAACGACTCGCTCATTGGCGGAACTGGGACCGACAGTCTCGATGGCAGCTTCGGCAATGACAGCCTGAGTGGGGGTACTGAAAATGACACTCTCAATGGCAGCGATGGCATCGACACTCTCTCGGGAGACGCTGACAACGATTTGCTCGATGGCGGCAACGGTGATGACAACCTGCAAGGCGGTCTCGGCAATGACGCCGTGAATGGCGGCGAGGGAGCTGATGCTGCTGATGGCGGAGACGGCGATGACGTCCTCAATGGCAACGGCGGGGCAGACAATCTCAGCGGGGGTAATGGAAACGACACCGAAGACGGCGGCACGGGCAATGACACGCTCGACGGTGCTGATGGTCTCGACACGATCAGCGGCGGGGCCGACGACGACTCAGTGATGGGCGGAGTGGGCGACGATCAAGTCTCGGGCGATGCCGGTAATGACATCCTCAGTGGTGAAGATGGCGCTGACACCGTCGATGGCGGCGACGGCAACGACGACGTCAATGGAGATCTCGGCGACGACAGCCTCTTAGGCGGAGCAGGGCTCGATGATCTTGATGGCGGCGACGGCAACGATGGGCTCGATGGCGGAGACGACGACGACATCATCAGCGGCGGCGACGGCGATGATGATCTGAGTGGCGGACTAGGAGACGACTAGCTAGACGGCGGCCTCGGCAGTGACGACCTATTCGGTGACGACGGCAATGACGACATGCACGGCGGCGGGGACGATGACCGCATCTCCGGCGGCGGCGGCGATGATGCCATTGATGGAGATGATGGCAACGACCTGCTCGACGGCGGCGACGGCGACGACAACGAGTCCGATGGCATTCGCGCTCCGCTGAATGGCTCGGTCTATCAGGCGGATCTCGGAGTTGATGGCGGGGCTGTCGGACAAGCTCAGTACGAGGTCGTGAACGTCAACGGTGTGCTTGAGGCGGAACTCGAAGTGGAAGTCGAGGACGCTCAGGACGGGACGTATGCCGTCAATGTTGATGGTGTCTCGGTCGGTTCGATCGAAGTTGTTGGAGGAAGGGGCAAGTTAGAGTTCTCGAATGAAGCGGATGGCGATCAAGTGGGGTTTCCGGCGAACTTCCCCGGCATCGAGGTCGGTTCAAACATCGTGATCGACGGACTGTTCGGGTCGTCGGCGTTCTACTCGCTGTAAGAATTGCGACATGCGAGTAGGTCGCTTCGGCTTCGAGGAGTCTGTCTGAGTCGTTGAAAGTCGTGGTTCGCTCTGCGAACTAACGCTTCGAAACTCAATGATTGATGCTGCTCTTCGAGATGAGGCGTTGGTTCGCGGAGCGAACCACGACTATCTTCGAGCGCAAACAACTCAATTGGCGGCAACGACCGGATGTCCGCGCCGCTCACACAAACCTGTAGTCCGTCGATTCTCGGAGTCGACGGACTACTTCATTGATGGGGCGAGTCCTGCTGAACGGAGCCGGGGCAACGACCCCGCTGCATTGTGGGCTACGACGGATCGGACAACTTGTCCGAGGCAGTTCCCCATGTCGGAAGGACGATGTGTAGGATGAAAACGAGACTGCGACTTCCTCTGTGACGGCAAATTCAACTCGCGAAAGAAAAAGTCGTCCCGCTGCGGCTCGGGATGGAATCCCAAGCTACTTTTCGACACCGCGTCAGGTGCTCGGTTGAGGCGCGCATTCATCAACGACTACCTTTGCCTTCCTGCTTTTCCGGGGCTTCTTGAGCTTGCCGGACTCGCCTTCATTCCCGCCCGCTTCCTTCCGCAGAAAGACTCCGATGAGCGACACCGCCAGCAAAGAGGACATTGCCGCCGTTGAACGATGCGCTGCTGCCTTCTCTCAAATTAAGCAAGAACTCGAGAAGGTCATCGTCGGCCAGAAGGATGTGATCGAGCAGGTGTTGGTGGCGATGTTGGCTCGCGGGCATGCGTTGCTCGAAGGTGTTCCGGGACTCGCAAAGACATTGCTGATTAGCTCGGTCGCCGATGCGTTGCATATGACCTTCAAGCGCATCCAATTCACTCCCGACCTCATGCCGAGCGACATCACTGGCACCGAGATCATTCAGGAAGATCTCGAAACGAAGCAGCGGGCTTACAAGTTCTTGGCCGGACCATTGTTCGCCAACATGGTGCTCGCCGACGAAATCAACCGCACGCCGCCGAAGACTCAGGCGGCGTTGCTCGAAGCGATGCAAGAACGGCAAGTCAGCGCCGGCGGCACGATTCACAAACTGCCCGCTCCGTTCTTCGTGCTCGCGACTCAGAACCCGCTGGAGCAAGAAGGCACGTACCCGCTGCCGGAAGCTCAACTCGACCGCTTCTTGCTCTACATCAAGGTCGGTTATCCGAGCGGTGCTGAGGAGTGGGAAGTGGCTCGTCGCGTCACGACCGGGCAATTGGGTAAGCCGCAGTCGGTCGTCAGTGGCGATGACATCATCCAGTTTCAGCAGCTCGTCAATCGCGTGCCGGTCAGCGATCAAGTGCTCGGCTACGCATGGGCGCTGGTGCGAGCGAGCCGTCCGGGAACGCCGGAAGCTCCGGAAGTCGTCAACAAGTGGGCGTCATGGGGAGCCGGTCCGCGCGGCGTGCTGACGCTCGTGAGCTGCGCGAAGGCTCGTGCAATTTTGCATGGGCGCTATCACGCAACGACCGGCGACGTGCAAGCGATTGCAAAGTCCGCTCTGCGTCATCGCGTTGCGGTGAACTACGCCGCTCAAGCCAATGACGTCACGAGCGAAAAGCTGATCGAGATGCTGATGCAAGCCGTGCCCGCCGATCGCAAGTACGAACGCCCGGCAGCGTAAGGTGACCGGTAGAGACAGTGCTTACCTCGTTTAACCGCATGCCCATCGGGCTGCGTTTCCGCACGCAAGACCGGCATCAACCCGCACGAAAAGCGCACGCCGATGGCGATGCGGTTAAACGAAAGCGAAGACCTGAAAGGCAGCACGGACTGGAAGTCAATGCTACTTAGGCTCGCTCGCCGCTCGACTGCTCAAGTTCACGAAAGGAACGTCATGAAGAGACTCTTTGCGTTCGTGTGGTTGTTGGCGATGGGGGCTTCGGCGATGGCCGCGGATTGGCCGGCTTGGCGCGGGCCTTATGGGCAGGGGCACTGCGATGAGAAAGGAATTCCTCTTACATGGGGAGATTCCGAGAACGTCAAGTGGAAAGTGCCGCTCGAACATCAGGGCAATTCAACCCCCGTCATTTGGGGCGACAAGATCTTTCTCACGCAGGCCAATACGGGCGGCTCGCAACGCAGTCTGCTGTGCTTGTCCCGCGCGGACGGCAAGCAACTTTGGAAGCAGGACGTTGCCTATGCCGAGAAGGAACGCAACTGGAATCAAAGTTGGTACTGCAATGCGTCTCCTGTGCTTGATGGCGAACGCGCGATCGTGAGCTTCGGCTCGGCCGGCATGTACTGCTACGACTTCGACGGCAAAGAGGTTTGGAAACGCACGGATCTCGGCACTTGGGAGCATGCTTTCGGCAATGGCGCGTCGCCGGTGCTGTATGGCGATCTCGCGATCTTGTGGTGCGGTCCCAATGAGACGCAGGGCCGCAACTTCTTGCTGGCTGTCGACAAGAAGACGGGCAAGACCGTTTGGGAGCAGGATCACAGCTACGGATCATGGTCGACGCCGCTGATCACGAAGGTGAATGGGCAAGATCAGATGCTGTTGGGCTATTCGAAGGACGTGAAAGGCGCGCCCGAGGACAAGACCGGGTTTCTGTATGCCTTCGAGCCCAGTACCGGCAAAGAGATTTGGAAGTGTCAGGGGCTGAATAGTTATTGTTACACCTCGCCGCTGTATGCCGACGGCATCGCCGTGATGATGGCGGGCTACAACGGATCGGCCTTGGCCGTGAAGGTCGGCGGGACTGGCGACATCACCGCGAATCGTTTGTGGCTGCATCCGAAGAACATTCAACGAGTCGGCTCGGGCATTGTGCTGAATGGCCACTGTTACATGGTCGACGAGAACGGAGTGCCGCATTGCTACGAGCTCATGACCGGCGTCGATCAATGGAAGGTCGATAAGCGACCGGGCAGCGGAGTCTCGACATGGGGCTCGATGGTGCATGTCGAAGGCCGGCTCTACGTGCTGATGCGAAACGGAGAAACGCTCGTCTTCGCCGCGAAGCCCACTTTCGAACTGCTCGCGGTCAACAAGCTGAGCGACGGCGAATCAACGAACTCGTCGCTCGCGATTTCGAACGGGCAAGTGTTCTTGCGGACGTTCAAGCACCTGCGCTGCATCTCCGCGAGCAAGTAGTCGCGATAGGTATGTAACGCGAGCTACATAGCCTCGTTCGGCCAGTCGAACGAGGCGGCGAAGCCGCGTCCGATAGTCGCCTTTCGCTCCGCGAAAGGAAGCATTTGCGGAGCAAAAGCCCCGAGAGAAAATCCCTTTCGCAGAGCGAAAGGCGACTATCGGATGCGTCTTACAATGCGCGAGAACTCGTCGAACGAGGCTGTGCTGCTTGAGGAGCGACCGAGCTACGTGGGCGACATCGCCTCCGTGAAAGGTCGTGCTCGCAGCGGCTGCGGAGCACGAGCTTTCGCCGTCTCAGGGCAGCGATTACTTTCGGCCTCGTCAGTCGTAACGCGTTGCGACCGCGATCGTCCGTAGCCGAAATCGTCAGATTTCGGAGCCGCAGTAAATGCGTCCGAAGTCTCACGACTTCGGCTACAAGGATGTAAGCACTGCGTGCTGATGTTACGAACGACTGTCCTACCTGCTGCTCGCCCCACCTCGCAGCGACCTCACTTCATTACTCACAGTGAGCTTCATGATGCGCAGTTCTCGCTCTCCTCTTCGCCAGTGGTTGCTCGTTGTTGCGAGCTTCTGCGGTTCGACTTCTTTCGCAGCGGCTGCTGATCGGACTCTGAGCTTCGTTAATGACGTCATGCCAGTGCTCACAAAGGCCGGTTGCAATGTCGGTGTCTGTCATGCGAAAGCCGGCGGCGGACAGAACGGCTTTCAGTTGTCGGTGCTCGGCTTCGAGCCTCCTGAGGACTTCGAGCACATCGTCAAAGAGGGACGCGGTCGCAGGATCTCGGCGACCGAACCGGAGTCGGCATTGCTGCTCCGCAAGGCGTCGGGACAGATGCCGCACGGCGGGGGCATTCGGCTGCCGGCGGGTTCAGAGGGCTACAAGCTCGTTGCCGAGTGGCTGCGTCAAGGTGCTCCGTTTGGAGCCGCGACCGAGCCGACGCTCGTCAGCTTCGAAGTGCAGCCCAATCGCGGTGTCGCGAAGATGAAGTCCGAAGTGAAGCTGACGGCGACTGCGAAGTTTTCGGATGGCTCGGTGCGAGATGTCACCAAACTCGCCGTGTATGAGCCGAACGATCCGGCAATGGCCGAAGCGAATGAAGCGGGACTCGTGCGCGTCTCAGATCTGTCCGGCAAGTTCTCGGTGATGGCGCGCTATCAAGGACGCTTCGCCGTCTTCAGCGCTTCCGTGCCGCTCGGTGCTCCGATTGATTCGCTGCCGCCGTCAAAGAGCTTTGTCGACGATCTCGTCTTCGCGAACTTGAAGGAGCTCGGCATTCCGCCGTCTCCGGTTTGTGACGATGCGACATTCTTGCGACGCGTATCGCTCGACATCGGCGGGCGTCTGCCGACAGAAGCGGAGGCACGCGCGTTTCTCGCAAGCACCGATCCCAATAAACGAGACGCCGTCATCGACGACTTGCTGAAGAGCCCCGACTACGCGGACTTCTTCGCCAACAAGTGGACCGCGCTGTTGAAGAATCGTCGTGATGATGCGAGCGACATCGTCTCGAACTTCGCGTTCTACGCATGGGTGCGCGACAGCATGTTGGCCAACAAGAAGTACGACCAATTCGTGCGCGAGTTGTTGGCGTCGACCGGCACGGTGATCGGGAATCCGCCCGTTGCTTGGTACAAGCGCGTCAAAGATCCGAAGACTCAAATTGAAGATGTCGCGCAGCTCTTTCTCGGTGTGAGAATGCAATGCGCTCAATGTCACCATCATCCCTTCGAGCGTTGGAGTCAGGACGATTACTACTCGCTGTCCGCGTTCTTCACGCAGGTCGGTCGCAAGCCGTCGGGAGTGCGCGGCGAAGATTTGATCTTTCACAAACGCGGCATCGCTCAAGCGACGAACATCAAGACCGGAGTTGCATTGAAGCCGGCCGCACTGGGCGACGCGGTCCCGGAGATCGCTCCTGATGAAGACCCGCGTCTGAAGCTCGCCGATTGGTTGAGCACTCCGTCGAATCCCTTCTTCGCTCGCGCACTCGTCAATCGCTACTGGAAGCACTTCATGCAGCGCGGCTTGATCGAGCCGGAAGACGACATCCGCGACTCGAACCCGCCGACGAATCCCGAGCTGCTTGCGGCACTCGAAAAGCATTTCATCACGAGCGGCTTTGATCTGAAGGAGCTTGTGCGAATTATTACTCAGTCGAGTTCTTATCAACTCAGCTCAACGCCGAATCAGCACAACATCGTCGATCGTCAGAACTACTCGCGCTACTACCCGCGTCGTCTGCAAGCGGAAGTGATGCTCGACGCGATCGACCGAGTGGCGGGCACTCAGACCGACTTTGCAAACTTGCCGCCGGGCACGCGAGCCGTCGCATTGCCGGACAATAGCTACAACCGCCAATCGCCGTTCTTGCGCGTCTTCGGACGTCCCGAGAACGAGAGCGTCTGCGAGTGCGAGCGGGTTCAAACATCGAGCCTTGCTCAGAGTTTGCACTTGCTCAATGCGCCCGACATCAAAGCGAAACTGGCAAGCTCAGCAGGCCGAGCAACGCGACTGGCAACGGACACTCGTCCGCTCGAAGAGCGAGTGAAGGAACTCTATCTCGCCGCCTACGCGCGCGAGCCGCGATCGGTCGAACTGCAAACGGCACTGGGCTACCTCAACGAACCCGGCACGACCGCGTCAGAAAACTATCAAGACCTCATCTGGGCGCTGCTCAACACGAAAGAGTTTCTCTTCAATCACTGAGAGATCAGAAGGCATCGCGCGAGATACGCCGCCTCGTTTAACCGCGTGCCCATCGGGCCGCGCTCGCCCGCGCGACTGAGTGTCCCCGCGCGAGCGGCATCAATGCCAATGACGACGCTGTCTGCGCCCGTAACGGACGCTGCGAGCGCGGGACTCATGCCGACACAGTCGATCTTGCTCAAACGGCAGAAGCGCACGCCGATGGCGATGCGGTTAAACGAGACTGAGCGATGACACTCCAATGTGTCGGGGGCATCGCGATCGCCCGCGCGACTGAGTGTCCCTGCGCGAGCGGCCCCTACGCGGATGCAATTGACTGCGCCTGACGCCGCGCGACTCATGCCGACTCAGACGATCTCGCTCAAACTGCAGAAGCGAACGCCGATGGCGATGCGGTTAAACGAGGTTGAACCCCGACATTCCACTCACGCCAAAATGTCGGTGACGACTTTGCCTGCGACGTCCGTCAGTCGGTCTTCGCGACCGTTGTGATAGAAGGTCAGCTTTTCGTGATCGAGACCCATTAGGTGCAGGATCGTCGCATGCAAGTCATGCACATGCACCGGCTTCTCGACGGCGCGTAAGCCGACTTCGTCGGTTGCTCCGTAAGCGAAGCCGCCTTTGACGTGCGCTCCGGCAAACCAAACTGAGTAGCCCCATGGATTGTGATCGCGCCCCGTGCCTTGCTCGCTCATCGGCATGCGCCCGAACTCGCCGCCCCAGATAACGAGCGTGTCCTCAAGCAGCCCGCGCTGAGCGAGATCTGTCAGCAAACCGGCAACCGGCTTATCCGTCTTGCGGCAGAGGAGATCGTGATTGCTCGCGACGTTTGAGTGCGCGTCCCATCCGCCGGTGTCGCCCGAGTAGACCTGCACGAAGCGGACTCCTCGTTCGAGCATGCGTCGCGCGAGTAAGCAGCGCGTGCCGAATTCGTCGGTGTCTTTCTCGCCAATGCCATAAAGACGCTGAGTCGCAGCCGTCTCTTCCGTGAGATCGACCGCTTCGGGAGCTGCCGCCTGCATGCGAAAGGCGAGTTCATACGACTTGATGCGCGCCTGCAGCTCGTCGTCAGCATCGCGCGCAGCGACATGCTGTGAGTTCAACTTGCGAATCAAGTCGAGCGTCTTGAGTTGTCGCTCGGCAGACATCTCAGGCTGCGGCATGAGATGTAATATCGGTTGCATCCCGGCCCGCATTGTCGTGCCCTGATAGGTCGCCGGGAGATAGCCGCTGCCCCATGCGGGCGGGCCGCCTTTGACGCCGCCGCCGGGATCGGGCAGCACGACAAACGCAGGCAAGTTGGCGTTCTCGGTGCCGAGCCCATACGCGACCCAACTGCCGACCGACGGGCGGCCCATCAGGATGCTGCCCGTATTCATCTGATAGACCGACTGCGGATGATTCACGCTGTCGCCGTGACAGCTACGCAGCACGCAGAGCTTGTCGGCATGCCGAGCGAGGTGCGGCAGAAAGCCGCTGAGTTCGAGACCCGACTCGCCGTGCTTGCGGAAGGGTCGAATCGGCCCGAGCAGCGGGTTCTTCGAAACATTGCGCCGCGTCATGAACGAGCCGAGACTCTCGGGGATCGGCTTGCCGGCGAGTCGCACCAGTTCGGGCTTTGGATCCAGCAAGTCGACTTGCGACGGTCCTCCGTGCGCAAAGAGCCACAAAATTCGCTTCGCGCGCGGCTCGAAGTGCGGCTGCGATGTTGAACTCGCAGTGCTTGAAGACTCTGCAAATGCCGCTTGTCGCGAACGATCAGCGAGCAATGACGACAACGCGACGAGCCCTAAACCGCAGCCCGCATCAGAGAGGAAGCGCCGTCTCGGTAAAGGAGATGTTGCGAGCATGGCGCGGTTCCTCTTTGCAATGAGTCCCGTCGATCTTGTCGACGGACGCGATCAATGGCCGTAGCGCTTCACTCCGTCATCCGCGCCGGCAGCTTTGCGGACAGGACCGGCGCGGAAGGCGTCGAAGTCCTTTACCGAGTAAGGCTCGAGCAGCGTGTTGACGCGATTCTCAACGCGCGTCAGTTCTTCACCTTGTTGCTTCGTGACGAAGGTGAAAGCGACGCCTTCTTGATCCGACGACAGGCGGCCCGTGCGTCCGATGCGATGCACGTAGTCGTCGCACGATTCGGGAATGTCGTAGTTGATGATGTGAGTCACGCTGCTGACATCGATGCCGCGACCGACAACGTCGGTCGCAATCAGCATGCGCAATTGCCCCGAGCGGAACTGCTTCATGACGCGATCGCGAACCGTCTGCTGCAAGTCGCTATGCAAGCAGGCGACATGCGGAAGCCGCCGTGAGAAGACGGCCATCAAGCGATCCGCCGTGCGTTTTGTTCGCGTGAAGACGAGCACCTGAGACGGACGAATCTCCGTCAGCAGCCTCACTAACAAACCCAACTTGCGATCTTCGTCGACCGTGCAGCAGTACTGCTTGATGGTTGCCGGCGCGATGTCACCGATTGAGACGTCGACCTTTTGCGGATCGACCATGTAACGATTCGCGAGCTTCTCAACCGGCGGAGGCAACGTCGCCGAGAGCAGCAATGTCTGACGATCTTCGGGACAGCGCCGCAGGATCTTCTCGATGTCAGGACGGAAGCCGATATCGAGCATGCGGTCCGCTTCATCGAGCACGACGATTTGCAGATCCGAGATGATGAGCATGTTGCGGCTCATCAAGTCGATGATGCGACCGGGCGTGCCGACAACGATTTGTGCTCCGCGTTTGAGAGCATCGACCTGCTGCTTGATCGACTTGCCGCCGACGATGCAGGCGACTCGGCACGAATGATTGACCGAGAGCTTCGTCGCTTGATCGGCAACTTGCTGACAGAGTTCGCGAGTGGGAGTCAGCACGAGAGCTTGCGGATGCTCAGCTTCGTGATCGATCTGCTCGAGAATCGGGATCACGAAGGCAGCCGTCTTGCCG
Organism: uncultured Planctomycetaceae bacterium; assembly: GCA_964573505.1. GTDB lineage: Bacteria > Planctomycetota > Planctomycetia > Planctomycetales > Planctomycetaceae > AM-0621. Next base: position 16,049 of record CAZNMS010000030.1, read on the forward strand.
GTTCCGGTGCGAGCTTGCCCGATGCAGTCGTTGCCGGCGACCGCGATCGGAATGAAAGCCGCTTGAATAGCGCTCGGCTTTTCGAAGCCGGCTTTGCGAATCGCGGAGAGCATTTCGCGACTGAGGCCCAAATCCTCAAAACGGGGTGCGGCGGAAGACTCACGATGCTTCAAATGACACATCCTTCGGACGACGGGAATGGGTGACGGTTGCGATGAATTCGTAACCGTCTCTTCGCGACAATTTCGCGAGCGACGACGTCGCTACACGAGGCCGCGAAAGTCATCAAAACAAGCTCGCGGCGAGATCGCGAGGGACATTAGGCCGCGCGCATCAGAGCGTCAATTTGCTATGTCCGTGCGCGAACGGGTTCGTCAATGAGGAAGCCTGCTCGAAGAGTGGCTCATTCACGGTGCGAGTTAAGGCAACTTTGAGCAGACAACACAGAGCGTTGTCGAACACCGTTGCAAGAGGGAGTGGGAGATTTGTTACATACCGGCGATAAGAAGGGTTGTGCTTCATCGCTTTGTGATTGCCCCGAGGATTTGCCACTCAACGCGCGTCCGACGAGCGATACACAGCAAGCAAGATTTCGCTGAAGAGTCCGTTCTTACTCGATGACGACCGAGGAACGAGCCGTCGACAGCCTGACTATTTCCGCAACATGGCCAGATCTGATTAGTAGATTGCATTGCAGTGACTAAACATGTCACGCACGGGCTAGCCCAGTTTCGCCATGTGTCGTGCGAACGTCGTAGCCTCGAACGAACTTTTTTGAAGGAGTCGAGTGATGTGCCAACGAAATCCAGTTCAATGCATTCTCCCGCCCCACATCGTTGAGAACATGCTGAAATCGACCGACGAATTGGTTCGCCAGATCGCTTCAGACAACCTCTCACTGGGAGCCGAGATTCGTGCAGCACGGTCGATCCTGTCGTCCATGCCGACGTTCTCCGCCATTGCCAATCCGGGGGCGAAGAAGCGCCGGATGATCTACGACATGAAGAATGGTCCGGCCTTTCGTTTACCCGGAACGCTTGTGAGATCCGAGGGGGACCCGAAGCACAAAGATCCTGCGGTCAATGAGGCCTACGATCATTCGGGTACGACGTATGACTTCTACTTCAAGGTACTCCAGCGAAATTCACTCGATGGCAACGGGATGCCGCTAACTTCGAGCGTCCATTTGGCGAACAAGTTCAACAATGCCTTTTGGAATGGCCAGCAGATGGCCTATGGCGACGGCGATGGAGTGATCTTTCAACGCTTCACCAAATCGCTTGATGTCGTCGGGCACGAACTCACTCATGGTGTAGTTACTCATACATGTAATCTGATCTATCAAAATGAGTCAGGGGCGTTGAACGAACATTTTGCCGATGTTTTTGGCACGCTCGTCAAACAATGGAAGAAGAAGCAAACGGTTGATAAAGCCAACTGGTTGATCGGCGAGGATCTCATCGTGTCGAAGCCTTCAAGACGCGCCCTGCGCGACATGGCCAATCCCGGTACGGCCTACGTGAACGATCCCGACCTCGGCACGGACCCACAGCCCGCTCATCTATCGAAGAAGTACACCGGAAGTGCGGATCACGGCGGCGTTCACATTAACTCGGGTATCCCGAATCGAGCCTTCTACCTCGCAGCCATGACGATCGGCGGCAAGGCATGGGAAACGATGGGGCAGATTTGGTACAAGGCCCTGCAACAGCTCACCGCATCAAGTGGTTTCATGGATTGTGCGAAGATCACTTATCAAATTGCGAAAGCCGACTATTCAGCCGGAGTTCAGAAGGCAATTAAGACCGCGTGGTCGGATGTTGGAATCAAAGTGGGCTAAGACGCTGGTGCAACGAATTGCGATCATCAAATTGGGCCGTGCGAGTGATCCCCGCACGGCCCGATTTGCTGATGGCCAGAAATGGGAGACGAAGCATGAAGATTCAATTTCGTCAGAGCGGCGGATTTGCGGGACTCGTCCGAGGTTGTGAACTCGACACGACGAAGCTGGTGAAAACGGAAGCCGCACGGATCGAGGAGTTAGCGGCAGCGGTTCAAGCAACCGTCGCGAACGCAGGCGGAGCTGATTTGACCTGCTACGAAATCGAGATCACTGACGGACGCCGCAAGAAGTCGCTCAAGCTTGATGACATGTCACTGACAGAAGAGACCGCACCGCTTGTGGAATTGCTGGCTCAGCGCGCGAAACCGGTTTCGTTGTGAGCGTCGCGGATCAAAGCATGAGGTTGAAGGTGTCATTGAACACTTCAGAATGCTTGGCACTCGACTCTCGCCGTATGTGACAACGGTTACAACATTCGCCGAGTTTCTTCGGCAGCAAGGAATTCTCGCCAACACGAACGGTGTTGAGAGCGCTTCGTAAACAATGTTCGCTCGATGCCATCTGTCTGTCATCAAAAGTGCATCGCGTGAGATAGAAAGAGTCGACCTTCGCAGCATGACGGGCGTCGGTGCCGACTAAAGATTCGCGGGCCGCTCTGTCACAATCGCTCCACTCTTGCGGAACGACTTTGAGTTCCGCAGTCCGCACTTTGCAGCAAGGGTGAGATCGAATGTCGGACTTTTCTGCTCCGCCTTTTCAAGGCATCGCTACGTTTGGACGCGCTCCTTATTCGACGGACTTCTCGGGAGCGGACGTCGCCATTGTCGGAGTGCCGTTTGATGCGTCGGTCTCGTATCGCAGCGGCACGCGCTTCGGGCCGCGCGCCATTCGCGAGCAGTCGTTGCTTTTGTGGGGCTACAACAACGCGCAAAGAGTGGCTCCGTTTCGGCAACTCAAGATTGTCGATGTCGGTGATGTCGATGTCGTGCCGGTCGACATTCAGGAGACTCATCGAGCGATCGAGCGCGTTGTCGCGCCGATCGTGCAAGCGGGTTGCAAAGTCGTGACGCTCGGCGGCGAGCACTCCATCAGCTTGCCGTTGCTGCGAGCACATGCCGCGAAGTTTGGACCGCTTGCCGTCGTGCATTTCGACGCGCATCCCGACACATGGGACGAAGAGTACGCCGGGCATAAATACTCGCACGGCACGCCGTTTCGCCGTGCGATCGAAGAGGGGCTCATCGACCGCGACGCCTATTTGCAGATCGGCATTCGAGGCCCGACGGCCGGGCCTCAGGACTATGTCGATGCGCGATCGCTCGGAGCACGGCTCATCACAATCGACGAAGCTTTCACGCTCGGCACCGAGCAACTCATTGCGACGATTCGGAAGACAGTCGGCGAGCGACCGGTGTATGTGACGCTCGACATCGACGCCGTTGATCCGGCGTTCGCGCCGGGCACGGGCACTCCCGAAGTCGGCGGCTTCAGCAGTTATCAGATGCTGCAACTCGTGCGCGGCTTACGCGGCCTGAATTGCGTCGGCTTCGATCTCGTTGAAGTCTCACCGCCGTACGACGGTCAGCAGATCACTGCGATTCTGGCTGCGAATCTCGTCTTCGAGTTCCTCTCGCTGTTAGTGAAGTCGCCGCACGGTTGATGTTTCTGCGGGGGCGAGTGAGCAGCGAGCAACGAGTCTGTCCGAGAGATGCGCTTTAGGTGTAGCTTGACTCTCTGAGTCGAGCGTTTTCATCGGGGAATGCTCGACTCGGAGAGGCCTTGATTAAATCGCCACTCGGGCTTGTCCCAGTGGTTTAACGGCCTTTGCGCTACTCAAACTGCCCTTGATTTTGAGTAGCGCAAAAGCCGCTAAACCCCCGACACAAGGTCGGGGGCGATTTAGTCACAGCCTCGGAGCGTCAAGCAACGACGACTCGAAGCGCTGCCGCGTAGAACGGCTTTCCCGTGCGGTCATTGGGATTGTGCCATTCATTCGACTGCGGCGGTTCAGCACGGACTGGAAGTCCATGCTACGACGACGAACCACTCATCCTCGCTCACTGATCTCGGACCGAGTTCCTTTATGCCGCTGCTGCCAACATCAACTGCTGAGTTGCGTGATGTCGCGGTGAGGCGTGCGAGGCGCGGTGCTGATCGAAGACTGAGGCGCCTGCTGTTGAGGACTCTGCGATTCGTCGCGTGCGTCTGCGGTTTGCTCATCGCGTTGCTGACGACGCGAGCCGGTGCGGATGAGTCCGATGCTCGGTACTTCGAACAGCTTCGGGCGCGGAAGCTCTTCAATCTTGCGGAGTCGCTTTGCCGCCGTCGCTTGCAAGAAGAGGGACTCGCTCCGGCAGATCGCATGCAGTACTCGATCGAATTGGCGCGGTCGTTCGCTGCGCATGCGCGTCAGCAAGCAGAAGCGGCAGAGCGAGTCGAACTTTGGAACGCGGCGCACGCGACATTGAAGGCGGCGCGCGAGTCAGTGACGGAAGCCGAGCAGCGCATTGAACTCGCCGTGCAAGAGGCGATCGTCAGTTGCGATCAAGCTGAGTTCGACGGCTTGCTGTCGGAACTCAATCCCTATCACAAGCGGCAGCGGGCTGATGTTGCGACGTTACGCGAGCGCGTGCTGCGAGAACTCGCGCAACTCGAAACCGTCTTGCAGGACGCACTCGCGCGACCGGCGGGGACAAAGCCGCTGACGCTCGCTCGTTATCGAGCACTTCAAAAGGGCGTGCTCTATCAAGCGGGCGAGTTGCTCGTGACGGAAGGCCGCGCGTTCGATCGCGCCAGTCCCGAACGCGGGGCGGCGTTCTTGCAGGCCGAGCAGAAGCTCAAACGTGTTGCGAGTACGACGACCGATGATCGCATTGTTTGGCTGAGTCAGGTGTCGCTCGCGCGGTTGATGCGACTGAAGCTCGATGTTGATCGAGCGAATTCAATGCTGACGGCGATCGAGCGTGACGAACCGCCGACGGACATTCTCGATGAAGTGATTGCGGAGCGCGTCGAACTCTTCGCCGCGACGAAGCGATTGCCGGATTCAGCCGACTTGCTGCGGACGTATCGACAGAAGCAATCACAGTTCTCGGCACGACTGGCGTTCTTAGCGGCGCGAACATGGCTCGATCTTTCGCGCCTTGCAGAGTCGAAGCGGCAGATGGAACTGGCAGCAGAACTCAAGAACGAAGCGCAGCGCACGATTGAGCGCGAGCCGAGTTTGGCTGAGGGATATTGGGCTCATCGCGCGCGGCTTTATTGGGATCAGTTCGAAGAGGCCGAGCGTTACGGCGAGCGAATGGCTGCGCTGCTGCAAGAAGCGCGCGGGCTTTACGCCGCCGGTGAGTTCGAAGATGCACTCGCAGCCTTTCAGCGAGCCTTTGATGCTGCGGTTGAGAATGCAGCGTCGGAGTTGAGCTTCGAGATCGGACTAACGCTCGCTCGCTTGCAGCTTGAGCAACGGCACGTCGATGACGCGCTGAGCTTGCTCGATCGCATGCTGACGTTGCATGCCGAACATCAGCGAATTGCGGAACTCGATCTCTTACGCACGATCTGTTTGGGGCGTCGCTTTCAGACGAATCCGACGAAGGCATTGCGAGAGGGCTATGAAGCCGCCCTCGCTCAGCATGTCGAGCGTTACGCGTCGTCTCCGACTGCTGCCGATGCCGCATGGATGGCGGCACAACTGAAAGAGAAGCTCGCGCAGTTCGAAGCGGCGCTCGGGTTCTATGCCCGCATCCCGGCTCAGCATGCGCGAGAGACGGATGCACTCGCCGCTGCCGCGCGGTGCTATCGGAAGCTCGTCGAGATCAGTCGCTCGCAGCCCGACTCAAAGACGCAGCGCGATTGGTCGCAGGAAGCGTTGCTGAAGCTGACGCCATTCGCCGAGCAGCTCATTGAAGAAGCGGAGCTCTTTGAGACTCACATTGAGTTTCTGAGTCAGACGGCTTGCATTGCGGTAACGAGTGTCGAACTGCCGCGCGAGACGCCGAAGTGGATTAAGCGGATTCGGCAATGGGTTGATGCTACCGCCGACCAAGAAGCGGATATGAAAACGATTACAGAAGCCCGCACGACGGCGCTTCGTCTGCACGTGCTCTTGCTGACGCGACAGCGATCGGGCATCGAGTCGCAACGTTGTGTTGCGGAACTCAAGACGATCCCGACGACGACTCGCATTGAACTGCTGAAGTCGCTCGATCGCGCGATCTCACACTTGCCGCTGACGAACCGCAGCGCTTTAGCGACGATCGCTATTGGAGCCCTCGAACATGCGGCGCTCGATTCGCCGCCGCCATCAAGGGTGACGCGGATTGAGATCGAGCGAATGTTGGCAACGGCATACGGGACAATCGGCGATGCCGCGAATGCAAAGGCGGCTCAGCAACGAATGGAAAGGCTGAAACCTTGAGCGATGAATGGGACGAACTGATTCGGGCCGTGCATGCGAGTTCGCAGCAAGTCGTGCTATGTGCGACCGGCGGCGGAGCAAGCGCGATCGGCCAATTGCTGAGCGTCCCCGGCGGGTCTCGCAGTGTGCTCGAAGCCGTTGTGCCCTATGCCCCGCAAGCTCTCGATCAATGGCTTAAACGCAAGCCGGATGCGTACTGCTCGTCAGCGACAGCTCTGAGTATGGCGTCGATGAGTTGGGGGCGCGCGAAGCACTTAGTTGAGAGTTGCCCGTCGCACCGCGCCATACCGGCAGCGACATCGCGCAGCACGAAACGGCTTACGAACGATGTAGGAATGAATGCAGCTCGGAAAACGACGGCAGCGCTACTCGATGCGAGTCATGAAACGCTGATCGGACTGAGCTGCACGGCATCGCTCGCCAGTGATCGACCGAAGAAGGGCGCTCATCGCTGCTTCATCGCGACTCAGACGGCGAATGAAACTCGACTGCTTGCTCTCACGTTGCAGAAGGGAGCTCGCGATCGACGAGCGGAAGAAGACGTTGTCTCGCGCGTGATGTTGCTCGCATTGGCCGAGGCATGCGGAGTGCGCAAGCGGCCGCAGCTTGAGTTGCTGCCCGGCGAGCACGTCGTTGTCGAGCACAGCGTCGCGAAGTCGAAGATCCGCGATGTTTGGACCGGCGCCGCGCCGCTTGTTTGGGCGATGCCGGACGGCAAGCTGTCAAAAAAATTGCAGCCGCGCCCGGTCGGTCTGCTCTCAGGAGCATTCAACCCGCTGCATCACGGGCACGAGCGATTGGCGCGCGCGGCCGAGAAGAAACTCAAAGGCGCGGTCGCTTACGAGATGCCGATCGTCAACGCCGATAAGCCGCGCCTCGATTACCTCTCGATCGAAGCTCGTCGCGGACAATTCAAACGCCGACCGCTCGCGCTGACGTCCGCGCCGCTCTTTGTTGATAAGGCACGGCTCTTTCCGCAGACGACGTTTGTTGTCGGCTTCGATACCGCCGAACGACTGCTTGATGCGCGGTTCTTTGATGGTTCGGAAGAGCGGCTCTTAGCGTCGTTCGACGAGATTCGTGATCTCGGCTGCCGCTTCTTAGTCGCCGGCCGACTGACCGAAGAGGGCTTTGAAACGCTTGCAGACTTGCCGATTCCGAGCGGTCTTGCGGACCTCTTTGACGGGCTAAGCGAAGCGGAGTTTCGGGATGACGTCTCGTCGACCGAGATGCGACTGAGAGCGCTGAAGTCCGGCAGCTAAGTAGCATAGACTTCCAGTCCGTGCCGTCTTCTGAATGAGGCGGCGTTGTAAGCGGGGCGTAAACAGCCTCAGAAGAGCACGGGCTAGAAGCCCATGCTACGCCTCTACGCACGAACGCCGCTCACAGAAGATGCGCCAGATGTCTTCGCTGACATCGTCGATCGAGCGAATGCTGCCGTCGGCTTCGACGGGGACTCGAACCCAATTCGCCTCTGAGGCTGCGACATCCAAATAGACATCGCGCACCGAGCGGAGATAGCCGACGTCGGCTTCTTGAATGTCCGCTTTCTTGTCGGTGTAGTCGCGCTGAGCTTTCTTCGCGATCAGCGTCTGCGACAGCTCGGCACTGAGATCAAGCAGGATCGTGAGGTCCGCTCGCGGCAGAGCGAAGACTCCGTACTCGGTCTGAGCAATCCAGTCTTGCAACGCGCGGCGATCTTCTCCGGTTCGTTTCGCTCCTTGATGAGCAGTGTTCGACGCGACATAGCGATCGCAAACAACAACCTCGAACTGCTGAAGTTGTTCGAGCAAGAAGCTCTTCGACTCGAAGCGATCACTGGCATAGAGCGTCGCTGCGAGATGCGGGTCGACAACGTCGAGCGCTCCGAACTCTCCGTTCAAGAAGCGACCGATCGTGCGACCGAAGTGCGTTTGGCTGTAGCGCGGAAAGCTGATGAGAGTGGCTGACACATTGGCGGCGAGCAGTCGCTCAAGCAGGCGTTTGGCTTGAGTCCCTTTGCCCGAACCATCAATTCCTTCAATCGCGATCAGCACGTTGCGAGGCTTTCCTAAGTGCAACCCGGATGAACGCGCGGAAGTTGCGCTGCCGGGAGATTCGACGAATTGGACGGGCCGATGCAGGCCGCTTTTCGAAAGCGAGTTTCGACGTCCTAACGCCGTGCGACCGTAGCCGGAATCGTCAGATTTCGGGGCCGCAGCGACTGCGTCCGAAGTCTCACGACTTCGGCTACCTAAGACGTTACGAGGGAAGAAACTATTGCGTTGTCAGCAACGTCAGCGCTTCGGCCTGAGTCGGCACGACTTTGAAGTAGCTCATTAATCGCGCTGCTTGCAGGACTTCGCTCACTCCGGGAGAGAGGTCCGAGATGACGAGCTGACCTTCAGAGCGGTGCAGCTTGCGATGCAGCGTGATGAGCTTGCCGATCACCGAACTGGTGACGTACTCGACGCCCTTCATGTTGAGCAGGACCTTGCGGCAATCGAATTGCTCGACGAGGCCAAACAGTTCGTGACCGAGATCTTCGATGTTGTCCTCGTCGCTGATGTGAGTCATCGAAAACGTGACGATCACAACATCGCCCTGATCGGCAACGCTGAAGTAACGCGGTTGAAAGTCTGAAATCTGGCCCATGCCTAAAGTCCTTGTCCGATGAAGACGTGCTCGCCGTGCCGCGTTTCTTCCCACAAATCCGCGCGACTGGCTTCCAAAAACTGACGAGTCGCAAACTCGCCGCGCCCTCGTATCACTTGCCCGACGTCAGTTGCTGTGCCCGGCAACTCGACGGGAACGTAACGGCGATCGGTCCCTCGCACCCATCCTTCGCGGTCATCCGACTCGCGTTCTACGAGCACTTCTAACTCCGTGCCCGTCAAAGTCCGATAGTAGTCAGCCGCTAAATCTCGTTCGAGTTCGCCGAGGAGACGAACTCGTTCCTTTCGCACCTCGCCCGGAACTTGATCGGGAAACGTTGCCGCCGGTGTCCCCTTCCGCTGACTAAAGGGGAAGACATGCACCTTCATAAAACGTGCTTGCCGACACGCCGCGAGCGTCTCTTCAAACTCCGCGTCGGTCTCGCCGGGGAAGCCGACGATGACGTCCGTCGTGAATGCCGGATTGACGAGCCGCTCGCGCATGCGTTCGAGCGTCTCCAGAAACCGCTTCACCGAGTAGCGCCGTTTCATGCGTCGCAGCACGGTCTCTGAGCCGCTTTGCAGCGCCGGATGAAACTGAGGGCAAAGGTGCTCGCAGTCGGCAGCGGCGTTGATGAAGTCGTCGTTGATCTCGACCGCTTCGATGCTCGACAGCCGCATGCGCCATGAGCCGGGGATGCGATCGAGTCGCTTGAAGAGATGCCATAAGCGGAACGGCGGCAGTCCCGAACGACCGCGCGTTGTGTCGACTCCGAAATGCCCGACATGAATGCCGGTCAGCACGATCTCGTGATGCCCATTGTCGATCAGACGCCGCACTTCGGCTTCGATGTCGTCCGGCGAGCGGCTCTGCAATCCCGGTCTGACCGTCGGGATGATGCAGTAGGTACAATTCAAAATGCACCCGTCTTGCACTTTGACATAGGCTCGTTTGCGACCTTCAAACCGACTGATGCCCGTCGGCATATCGACGATGCCGAGCCGCTCAAAGACATCGGGCAGCTCGCGTTTGTCGGTCACGACCTCGAAGACGTTCGGCAACTCCTTGATCGCGTCAGGATCGCGCGTCGCATAGCAGCCCATTACGACCGTCTTCGCGCCGGGATTCTTCTTCGCCAACTGCCGAATCGCTTGTCGGCCTTGCGAGTCAGCATCGTTCGTCACGGTGCAGGTATTAATGACGCAAAGGTCTGCGGGCTCGTTCTCTGCCGCTTCGCGAAAGCCATTGCCGAGCAACGCTTCGCGCACGAGTTGAGTCTCGTATTGATTGACCTTGCAGCCGAGCGTCAGAAGTCGGCAGGTGCGTTGCGACATAGAAAAGGGCGGAGAAAAGGCGAACGAAGGAAGTCGCGAATCCATTCGGACCAGTCTGAAACGGGGCGGGACTATAGAGGTGAGACAACAAAGAGGAAGCAGAGTTCCGAATGTCCGAATGACGTTGTGTGGGATGAAATCGAGACTGCGACTTCCCTCGTGACGGCAAATTCCACTCGCGAAAGTGAACGTTGTCCCGCTGCGGCTCGGGATGGAATCCCAAGCTACTTTTCGGGGCACAGCGTTGCGGCAGCGATGCTAGCTGCGTTGACTCCGACTATCGTCCCGCCCCGATCGGGAACGGTCCCGAGCATTGATGACGCTCGCAAAGTGGAGGCTCAGAAACGATGTCGCTCAAAGCTGTGTTGTTCGGTTTGCTCGGTGTGCTGCTGCCGAATCTCGTACTGGCCGAAACGAAGCGCCCCAACATTGTCTTCATCTTCTCTGACGATCATGCCTATCAAGCCATCAGCGCTTACGGCGACGAGAAGAAACTGCTGGAGACGCCGAACATCGATCGCCTCGCCAAAGAGGGCATGCGCTTCGATCGCTGCGTCGTGCCGAACTCCATCTGCGGGCCGAGCCGTGCAACTATTCTTACCGGCAAGTACAGCCACTTAAACGGCTTCTTCAATAACAACAACAGCCGCTTCGACGGGACGCAGGTGACGTTTCCGAAGCTGATGCAGAAGGCCGGTTATCAAACGGCGATCGTCGGAAAGTGGCATCTCATCAGCGATCCGACGGGCTTTGACTACTGGCAGATCCTTCCGGGACAAGGGGCCTACTACAACCCGGCAATGAACGACAACGGCAAGCCGGTTAAGCACGAAGGCTATGTCACCGACATCATCAGTGACCTCTCGATCGACTGGCTCAAGAAGCGCGACAAGACGAAGCCCTTCGTGCTCATGAGTCAGCACAAAGCTCCGCACCGCGAATGGTCGCCGGCACTGAGGCATCTCGGTCACGACAAAGATCGCAAGTACCCCGAACCGGCGACTCTGTTCGATGACTACAAGAATCGAGGGCTCGCCGTTCGCGATCAGGACATGACGATCGAGAAGACCTTCTCGCAGCTCGATGCAAAGCTCGTCGTGCCGGGGTCGCTCAATGCCGAGCAGCGCAAAGTTTGGAACGAGTACTACGAGCCGCGCAACGAAGAGTTCCGCAAAGCAAATCTCACCGGCAAGGATCTCGTTCGTTGGCGCTACAACCGCTACATGCACGACTATCTGGGCTGCATCAAGGCGGTCGACGAGGCGGTCGGCAAGATGCTGAAGTACCTCGACGACGAAGGGCTCGCTGAGAACACGCTCGTCATCTACTCCGCCGATCAAGGCTTCTATCTCGGCGAGCACGGATGGTTCGATAAGCGCTGGGTCTTCGAAGAGTCGCTGCGAACTCCGATGCTCGCGCGGCTGCCCGGAGTAACGAAGCCGGGCTCAGTGAATGGCGACATCACGAGCATCCTCGACTTCGCTCAGACGTTCCTCGATGTAGCGGGGATTACAGCTCCGGCAGAGATGCAAGGCAGCAGCCTCGTGCCGTTGCTGAAGGGGCAGACTCCGGCCGATTGGCGTAAGAGTTTTTACTACCACTACTACGAGTACCCGCAGCCGCATCACGTTCGTCCGCACTACGCGGTCGTCACGAACCGGCACAAGCTGATTCACTTCTACGCACCCGACGTCGATTACTGGGAGCTTTACGACCGCGAGAAGGATCCTCAGGAGATGCGTAACGCCATCGACGATCCCGAGAACGCAAAGGTCGTCGTCGAACTGCGCAAGGAACTCGATCGGCTGAAGAAGGAAGTCAAAGTGCCGGACCCGATCCCTGAAGAAGCCTATGGTCGAGCAAAGCCAATGGGTGCCGGCAATCAAGGCAAGAAGAAGTAGCGGCCAATCGTCGCGAACGTTTTTTCTTGGAGTGCTCCGGCTTGACGGAGCCCTCCGACTGAGCGGCACGCGAGATGTCATGAACGACAGAGTTCGCCGTCAAACTCGGCTCAGCGCCTGCTGCCGTCTTCTCATCCAATCAATTAAGTCGTAGCCGTTCTCAACCGTCAAAATCAGAGCGAGCGAAGACAAGAAGATCCCCGGTTGAGCGTCGTTGCTGACGTTGTCTCGGATCAGATTGGCTGAACGCTGTGCCGCTGAGTCGGAGTAAGTCGTAGCCGAATTCGTCAGAATTCGGATGTTCTTTCACAAGCGTCTGAAGTCTGACGACTTCAGCTACAGGTTTGTCGGAAACGTGATGACGATGAGAAATCGAGCGAGATCAGGATGATCGGAAACTTCATCAGGCGCATGTGGCTGCCGTTACTCGGCTGCGTCATCACTGCGGTTGCTGCAGCGACGTTGGCAGAGTGCCTTACTCCGCCATTGGATGACGCACAGCAGTTCTTGCTCGATGCACTGCGCGTCTCCGTTTGGCTTTGCGGTGCATGGTGCATCAATCGGCTGATTGGCTTGCTTGTTTGGGATGCGTTCGCCACACGCTGGTTCAATGGCAGCGTGCCCCGTTTGCTCCGCGACGTCACCGCGTTCTTAGTGTTGCTGATCACGGTGATGGGCATTGTTGCCTTCGTGTTTCATAAATCGGTCGCCGGAATTTGGGCGACCTCAGGCGCGGTCGGCATCCTGCTCGGTATCGCGTTGAAAGATGTCATTCTCGACGTCTTCACCGGACTGGCGATGAATGTCGATCAGCCGTTCTCTCTCGGTGATTGGATCCGATTGCACGAAAACGGGGTTGACGGCGCAATCGGGCAAGTGGTGCAGATCAGTTGGCGAACGACCCGACTGCGGACTGAAGAGAACATGCTCGTCGTCATTCCCAATAGCCGCTTCGGTCAATTGGTCGTGACGAACTACTCAGCCCCGACCGAGCCGACTCGATTCGAAGTCTTCTTCGACATTGAGTACTGGATTCCGGTTGAGCGAGTGCGGCGCGTACTGCTGGCCGCATTGGCCGAAGCTCAGATGACGGACGGCTTCGTGACGGAACCGCCGCCGAACGTGCTCTTTCAGACGACGAACAACTGCGGCTTTCAGTACCGATTGCAGTACTGGATCAAACCGTGGCAGCCGTTCGCACCGAATCGCGCGAAGGACATCGTGCAACGATTGGCGATCAAGCATTTGCAATGCGCCGGCATCCCGATCGCGTTTCCGAAGCAAGAGTTGGCGATCAAGCAGGTGCCGCAAGAAGACGTGCATGATCCGCTCGCGGATCGACGTCGGTTGCTTGCGCATGTGCCGCTCTTCAATGAGCTACCGCCGAGCGAACTCACCTTTCTTGCGAACGCGATGCAGGTTCGTCGCTTTCAACACAACGAGACGCTGCTGCAGCAGGGCGATGCAGGAGACTCGATGTTCTTGTTGTGGGAAGGCTTGCTCGGAGTTTGGGTCGATGTCCGACATAACGGGCAGCCGATTCGCGTCGCTCAGATTGGCCCCGGCGACTTCTTTGGCGAGATCTCACTGCTCACAGGAGAAGCTCGCACGGCAACGATTCGCACCGAGAGTGAAGGGCGAGTCTTCGAGATCACGAAAGCCTGCATGACGGAACTTTTCCGTCAGCATCCGCAGTTATTGGACTCGATCAGCCGCGTCGTCGCCGAGCGGCGAGTTGAGAACGATCGCATGCAAGTCTTCGCCGTCGAATCCGATAAGCAGCGTCAGACCGAAAGCCTTGCGCAGCAGTTGAAGGAGCGCATCCGAGGGTTCTTCCGAGGAATCCTGAATCAGTAGAGGCAGACGTAGTCAGCGGTCATTAGTCCGCAGTCATTAGCCTTTGCTCCTCATTCATTCTGCATTTTTCATTACCCATAACTCATTACTCATTCGCAATCCTCATTCCCCCTTCCGGTGCGAAATGTCCTCAACGACTCAGCAGTTTCCTCTGACGGATCCGACTCCGATCTTTGAACTCTTTCGCGGCATTCATGCGACTGAGTTGTTGACGATTGCGGTTGCTCATCTCGGGGTCTTCGAGAAGCTCGAGGCGCCTCTCGAACCGGCAGCATTGCAACAACAATTACAGCTTGCCGATCGGCCGTTTGTCGTCTTGCTCACCGCGCTGCGAGCAATGGGGCTCGTCACGAAGAACGCGAGCGGACAGCTCGCACGCACGGAATTGGCGACCGAGCATCTTGTCCCCGGCGGTGCGTTCGATGTCGGCGGATATGTCGGGCTCGCGGCTGAGAATCCGAGTGTGCTCGGCATGCTCGAGCGACTGCGCACGAATCGGCCTTATGGTGCCGAAGCACAATCGGAGGAGGGCACGGCCTTCATCTTCAAAGAAGGCACGACGTCGGCAATGGAGCAAGAAGCATCGGCTCGACGGCTCACGCTGTCGCTCGCAGGCCGAGCAAAGAACGTCGCGCCCCATTTGGCCGAGCAGCTTGATCTCTTCGATTGCGGCTTCTTGCTCGATGCCGGAGGCGGCAGCGGCATCTACTCCTATGCGTTGCTGAAGAAGCATCCCGAACTGCGCGCGATCGTGATGGACGGCGCCGAAGTGCTGAAGGTCGCGGAAGAGTGCGCGAACGAATGGGGAGTTGCGGACCGCGTTGAGTTCATGGAAGGCGACATGTTTCGCGATCCATTCCCGCCGGGACTTGATGCCGTCTTGCTCTCAAACGTGCTGCATGACTGGGACGTCCCCGCATGTGCCGAGCTTGTTGCAAAGGCTGCGGCAGCCGTTCGACCGGGCGGGCAAGTGCTGATTCACGACGTCTTCCTAAGCGACGAACTCGACGGCCCGCTGCCGATCGCGCTCTACTCGGCCTCGTTGTTCTCGCTGACCGAAGGCCGAGCCTACAGCGCGGCTGAGTACGCCAACTGGCTCAACGCAGCCGGTCTCGTTGCCGAACCGGTTCGACCGACTCTCGTCCATTGCGGAGTGATGAGCGGCAGAAAGCCTAAGTAGCCGCCGTTCGACGGGGGCTCTCGGCGGTTTGTTGAGCAGGGCGAGTAATTAACAATACAGGATGAATGCTGAACGCGGACGGGGGCGGCCATTCTTCATGCGCGATCGATTAATTCTACGGCGCACCATGTCGCTGAAACCGTGAGGCTTCAGGCATTACAGCCGTCCGAAATCGCCAGAGTTCGGCTACCGTGAATTCTTAGTCTTGAAGACGCACTTGCGGCTGCACATCGTGAGTTCTGCTGACAGTTTCGACGCTGCTCCACTCGGCGACAGAGCAGCTCATCAATGCAAAGTGCAAAATATCGGGCGGAGTGCGGAACAGTGTTTGTAACTCGCAGCGTCAGTTTTGAGGTTGCGCTGTTCGATGTGGACTGCGGCGATTCATCGCCGCATTGGGTTTGAGGCGCAGCCGCCCATTGTTTTTTCTGTCGAGTCGGCGCTGCGGCGAGTGCGTGAGAGGCGAAGAGAAGCAAAAACAAAGACGGCTCCGCCGAATGGGAAAGCGGTGATAAATCACCGCACTCCATAAAACAGCCCCGAAGGGGCACAGCATGATTGGCCTGTTTTCCTCGGAGCTTGTCCGAGTATTCGAACATTGGGCTTCTAGCCCGTGCTCAACGGCAACTGTCGAACGAACGCGAACATCCAGAAGTCAGCACGGACGCACGGACTAGGTCACTTGAGCCCGAGGATCGTGAGTTCTGTGTCAAGTTTTGTGGGGCGGACAAGAACTCATCTGCCGATCGCCCACCAACTCACGATGTTCAGCCTTTGGTTGAAAGAATGAGTAATGAGTAATGGAAAATGAAAAGTGCAGAATCTCAGACGCAGCAGTCGCAAACATCCGCATTTTGCATTTTTCAATTTCCATTATTCACTACTCATTCTCGACTCATTCATGGCCCGCTCAGCGAAGGCGAGTGGCACCACAACGGACATCTCGTCCGTCTGAGGCAGTTACCAATGTCCGAAGGACGTTGGGTGGTATGAAAACGAGACTGTGAGTTCGTTCGTGACGGCAGAGTCAACTGATGAAAGTGAACGTCGTCCCGCTGCGGCTCGGGATGGAATCCCAAGCTACTTTTCGGGGCAGAGCCTCATTAGATCTGTCCGTCGAGCGCCATCTGATGGAAGCAGTGCGTGACCTTGTCTTGATTCTCAAGCAGCCAGTCGATCGAGGGCTCGTTGTGCATCGCTTTGTGGATCGCCTTCGAGATCGCTGCTCGATGCGTTCGGAAGAGAATGCTGTGATCGATCTGCTCCTTCACGACGCTTGGATCGAGCCAAACCGAAACGATGATGCCGAGATCGTTCGCTTTCTCTTTCGGAATGTCACCGGCTCGCACCGCATCGAGCACTCCATTGGCAATCGCCGCCTGCACGGTGCCCATCAGGATGTTGGTGTATTTCTCGTTGTTGACGGTGACTTTGCTAACCATGACCGTCACCGGGCGGACCTGCACGTCGCAGTTGAGAATGGCAAAGACCTTCGAGTGCCCTTTGGTTTGATCGCCCATCAAATTCGCAATCGCATTTCCGACCGGACCATCAAGCTCGCCGATGACAATCTCCGGCTCAGCCGCTGACCATGGCGGCGTATCTTCGACAAGAGCTTCTCCGGTCCTCATCACGATTCGTTGACTCACGCTGCGACTCCTTTGCTGAAGTAAAAAAAACGCGGGCGCTCCCCGCGCGTCAGAATCTTTGAAGCATCTCAACATCGAGGCGCCCGACAAAGTGACTCAAGAGCGTCATCGCGAAGAATGTTCGAACCTACTTCCCAGTTATTTATCTGACTCGCGTGCAAACGGTCGAAATCGAGTCGCGGCCCGATTCGTAGCATGGCCGCCTTCGTTCAGCAGCGAACTCAGATCAGAGAACTATTCCTCGACGATCCTGTATTCGGCGAGCCAATGCTTGAGACTCACACTCCCGCCGAGACGACGTGACCCGGCGGCACGATGTCGCAGTCGCCTTGCTCCAAGAGTCGCTCGCGAAAAGCGAGGTGACGCCGGCGCGTCCAATCGACGAGGCCGTGCCAAACGGAGTGCGTGAGTCGCTGCCGGATCAGCCAGTACCAAAACCAATTCGACTTCTTGTAGAGGTACGACATCGCGAGGTACGGCAAGACCGCTCGCAGTTCTTGAGGTCGCCGGCGCCAGATCGAGGCCGATGAGAACAGTCGCCGATAGCACCACTCGTAACCGTCAGCGAGTTCTTCAACGCTCATTTGCTGCGGTTGAAAGACGACGTGACCAGTGTCGTAGAGCGTCCAGTCGCGGTGCAGCAGTCGGCCTTCCGCTTCCATTTGTGCGAACAGCGGAGTGCCCGGATACGGCGTCATGATGTGAAACGTCGCGCACTCCAAACGATTGGCTTCGATCCACTCTACGGTGCGTTCGAAGATGTCGGACCGATCGTGATCGAAGCCGAGCACAAAGCTGCCATTCACTTGAATGCCGTTGCGATGCAGCAACTCCACTCGCCGCGCGTAGTCGTCGGTGCGCGGACTCTTCTTTCCGGCTCCGGCGATGTTCTCGTTGTTGAGCGATTCGAACCCGACAAAGACTCCGGTGCAGCCTGCTAACGCCATCTCGCGAATGAGGCTCGGATCGTCCGTCACATCAATCGAGACGGCCGCGCTCCAAATCTTTTCGAGCGGGCGAAGAGCCCGACAAAGACGACGCAGGTACTCGGGCCGCGAGCCTAAGTTGTTGTCTGTGAAGACCGCGTAAGGCTCACCGTCCGCGACGAACTCGGCGACGATCTGCTCGACATCGCGCATCTGATACGGAATGTGCAGCCCGTCGGTTGCGAGGTAACAAAACTCACACCGATTGTGACAGCCGCGCGTCGCGATGAGGCTCGTCGTTGTGAGAAAGCTTTCAGAGGGCAAGAGGTCCCGACGCGGTGCCGGGTCGTCTCGATAAGGCTTGAGGAAGCTCGCGTGATAAGTCGCCTGAAGCTCCCCCGCTTCGACGTCACGCAGGATCTGTCCCCAAACTTGCACGCCTTCGCCCAGCACGATCGCATCGGCATGCGGTCGGACTTCATCCGGGCACGACAAC
>CAZNMS010000031.1:0-5464 GCA_964573505.1 uncultured Planctomycetaceae bacterium
GACGAGGAACCGGAAGAAAAGACGATCAAAGACCTTTTCCCACTGCCGCCTAAAGAATCACTGTATTATTTCTTTGACTGGGGCGATTCCTGGTACTTCAAGGTCTCACGAACTCGCGTGAAGGCTCATCCAAAGCAACCTAAAGTGCGATATCCCCGAGTCGTAAGCATCGAAGGAACTCGCCCGAAGCAATATTCCGGTTGGTAATAAATCGGCGGTAAAATGGTGTCAATCGGCGTGACAACAAGAGGGAACGATTTCAGAGAGCATCACGATGAGACGGTAAATCGAACTCGCTTTGATATTGCTCGCCGCAATGACATTCATCGCGATCGCCGCCTTCATGGCTTTCGGTATGGCAATGCGAGTCGGTCGTTGGTTTGCGGCACAGGAATGGGTCGAAGCATCTTGTACCCTCAAGAGTGTCCGCTTGGATCGACAGCACGACGAGGGCCTCACGTTCTTGGTCTCGGCTCAATACGAATACGACTTCAACGGCAGGAGCTATCGCGGTGACCGAGTTTGGTTCGAAAGCTTTCACGACAATATCGGCGATTTTCAGAAACGTACCTATCGCGAACTCGATCGAGCCCTGAAACGACAACAGCCCTTTCATTGCTATGTCGATCCCGATGTTCCCAGTGAGAGCGTCCTGTATCGCGAATTACGGATCGAACTTCTCTACACCGACTTTTTGCTGGTGGTGATCGTGAGCAGTGTTGGCGTTGGCTTGCTGGTGTTTCTGAACCGTGCGGTTCGAAGAGAGCGGACTGTCGCCCTCATGCGAGCCCAGTTTCCGAACGAACCTTGGAAGTGGGACCAACATTCGACGGATGGCGTTTTTCATCCCGCGGCCGACTGGAAGCCGCTTGTCGTTGCCGCAACTGTTTGGAACGCATTCTTTGGCTGCATGGCATTCACGCAGCGGCACGAATCATTGGGCGCATTTGCGATTGTGTTCTTAGCAATCGGACTGTTATTCGATTGGAAAGTCTTTCTCTGTTACCGAAATTGGCTTCGACATGGCGCTACCGATCTTGAAATTCGCCCGTGGCCCTATGTTGTTGGACAAGAACTTTCAGCAACGCTGCGACTGCCGAATGACCGACTCAATCGCCGCCAACTCAAGGTGACTCTGCGCGTCGGTAAGTCGCTCGACGGTGACTTCGAGAAGATCCTTTTCCGAGACGTGACGGTCATCACAGTCACCGATCAAGAAGCTCGATTTCACTTCAACACGCCGATGACGCTGCCGCCGAGTACTCAAACAAGCGACCCCGCGTCTGACTCGACCGCTACATGGGAAATCAAAGCCGTCGCCATTAACGACAAGTCCGTCGAATTGAGATTCACCATTCAGGCATACGAACTGCACGGCGACGGCAATGTGAGCCAATCGGCTCTCGGCTGAAGAGCTACCACTCATCCGCTCGAACCCTTACGAATTTCGGCTTTCCGTCAATTTTGTGGGACGGAGTAGAGCACGCGGCTCGCGTGCTCGTCCCATTGGGCAAAACATGCACGCGGGCCGCGTGCACGACGCAAATGGCGGAGACCTCGAATTCCCGAAGTTGAGCCGTCCATTACTCCGCCACTTGATGCTTGAGGAAGCGTCGGGCTTTGGCCTGAAGAACGTCACAAAATGATAGACCGAGAGAAATCTCTCGTATTCGATGCGTTCCTCTTCTGACAACTCGCCTTCATTCGCCTTATCTGCAAGCACATCGAGTCGAGCTTGCACTCAGGGCGAAGCTCGAAAGACTGCGACTCGATTCGCCATCTCCGGAGTTAAGCATTCAGCAAACGAGTCCAAAACTTCGCTCGCGATGTCAGTGCTTGCGGTCAGCATGTCGTCACTCCAAATCGGCACAAGAAAAAACGGCTCGTAGCGCCAGCGTCACCTCCGCGATTCGGATAAATTTGAATGCAATAGGCCGCAGTGGGGAACCCGACTACGGCCTATTGGATCAGACTTCAATTACGACTCGGCCTAATGCTGGAATAAAAATTCCTTCGAGTTCAGGATCGCCCAGCCGATGTCTTCTAGCGCCAAGTTGCGGTCCATGTTCGCGGCGAGGTGCTTCTTTGCGGCTTCGATCTCGGCGGCAACTGGGTTGCGGCTGAGGGCGGCGAGGTACAGCGTTGTGATGATCTCGTCGTCTGTCTTGCCGGCTTTGATGGCGGCGTGAATGCGACCGTTCGCGTCTCGCAGTTTGTTGTGAACCGTCGGGCCGTTGATCATCTGCAAGGCTTGCGACAAGTTCGATTCTGAGCTTCGCTCGCACTGGCAAGCCATCTCGCGCTGAGGCTGACCGAAGACCTTCAAGAAGTAGTTGTCGGTCGGCGGTGAGGGCAGTTCGATCGCTCGCGTGCCCGCAGGCATGCCGCCGTAGTTCTCATTCACTCCCGTTACTTGGCAGATCGCGTCGAGCAGTTGCTCGGCAGCCAAGAGCCGCGTGTTGGCGTGCGAGTGGTAGATCTCGTCGGTTGTGTTGAAGTTGTTCTTCTTCGAACTGAGTTGATACGTGCGGCTGAGCATGATCGTGCGGATCGCCCAACGTTGGCTGAACTTGTTCTGAGCGAATTGCTTCGCCAGTTCATCGAGCAATTCAGCATTCGATGGCGGGTTCGAATCGCGGAAGTCGTCAACGGGTTCGACGATGCCTCGACCCATCAAGTGACCCCAAATGCGATTCACGGCCGCCTTCGCGAAGAACGGGTTGTCCGCAGCGACGAGCCACTTCGCAAAGACCGATCGGCGATCTTCATCGGCAGGCACATCAACATCGCCCTTCAAGAGCAGATGCACTTTCATTTGCTTACCGGTGCGCGGCTGAGTGCTCTCGCCCGACTTCGTGACATAGATCACTTCGTCGGTCGGAGCATTCGGAGCCGCTCCGTCGCCGACCTTCTGACGACCGATGCGCGTGAACGCCGCTCCGATGCCGTAGTAGTTGTCCTGAGTCCAACGCTCGAACGGATGATTGTGGCACTTCGCGCATTGAATGCGGATGCCGAGAAAGAGCTGCGCGGTCGTTTCCGTCGCGTCCTGAGGATCTCGGGCCGCGCGCCAATAGTTGGCCGGCGGGTTCTCGTAAGCACTGCCGCTTGCTGTCAGCAGTTCGTAAGCGAACTGGTCCCATCCTCGATCGTTGCGAACGCCCTCGTAGATCCAACGTTGGAACTTATGCGCTCCGGTCGGAGTGACCTTTGCATTGTTCGAACGCAGGATGTCGGCCCACTTGAGCGTCCAGAACTCGGCGTAGTCATCGCTATCGAGCAGTTGATCGACCAACTTTGCTCGGCGATCCGCGCTCTTGTCGGCGAGGTACGCTTGCGACTCTTCGATCGACGGCAGGCGGCCCGTCACATCGAGATATGCACGACGCAAGAATTCTTCGTCCGAGCACAGATCGGACGGAGCAATCTTGAGCTGCTGCAACTTCTTGAAGATGAGGTTGTCGACGAAGTTTTGCTCCGGCGGGTTGCTCCATTGGAAGCCGGGCACGTCTTCAAGGAACGTCATGTACGACGTTGCCATCTTGTCGAGATACCGCGCGAGCACAGCGGTCTCGCCGCGACCGATCTTCTCGACGAGCCCGTTCGGTGTAACTGTTGCGACACTCTCGTTCGACGAGCTGAATACAGTCAGCGCCGTCAGATCTCTGACCGAGCCGTCGGTGAAGGTGCCCTTGACAAACAACTGCTGCCGAGCACCCGGTTGCTTGATCGTGCGAGCGTTCGGGCCGACTTCGATCTTCACGAGATCCGGCACCGTCGGCTGATCCAACTGAAGACCTTCGCCGATCCAACCGTGCAACGCATTGTAGCTCGCATCGCCTTTGTTGATGCGCTTGCCGCCGCCGTGAGCGACGTCCATCAACGCTTTCTTGAGAATCAAGCTCTCATCGGGCTTGAGCGTATTGGTTCGACGACCGAAGTACTCGGACCGCAGCGTGAGGATATCCAATGGCGGATCGAAGCCTCGCAGCGACAACCGGAAGCCGCCCTTGCCGGACGGAGATCCGTGACACGCACCCATGTTGCAGCCGGACTTCGTCAACGCCGCGAGCGTCTCGTTCTTGAAGCTGACCGGAGCCGGCTTCGCGAACTCTTTGACATTGGCTTCGATCGTCGCCGTCGCGTCGCCGAGCTTTGCTGTAATAACTGCTGCACCATCCGCCGCCGGCTTCGCGAGCTGCCCGTCAATCGCGACGACATTCGGAGCTGACGACGTAAACGCCACTCGATCAGTGACGTCCCGCACTTCGCCATTGGCGAACTTGCCGCTGACAACGAACTGCTGCTGAGCACGGCTGCCAACGAGTTCAAACTTACCGACCTCAATAGTGAGCGCCGTCGGCATTTCTTGATCAGCCGCGAAACACGCACCGCTGATCGCCGTCAGGCAAACCGCACTGCGAAATATCCATGCACGAATTGGAATCATGAGACGTCCTCTTTTTTGGAGTGCGGTGATTCATCACCGCTTTCATTTGTCGCGGAGCGACTCTTTTTTTGTACGTAGAAACTACCAATATAAAAACTGACAATTGCAAAGTTACGCGTAGTACTAGTTTTCGATTTCTTGTTCGATGGCCCGCATTCTTGAATGCCGTAGATAGTCGCCTTTCGCTCCGCGAAAGGATGCTCTTGCGGAGCAAAAGCCGACGATCGGCTCCCGGGTTAAACGACTCTCTTCGTTGCTGTAATCTTTCTACTTCTTCTTCCAAATCGACTTGCGGGCGGCCCCCCCGCTTCCCGACAGAGCCTTCCATTCTACCTGGAGACTGTTGGCATCCTTTGATACGGCAAGCTCTAACGAGCCGTACCGTTTCAAATTCGATTCCCACCATAATCCGTGATATCGCCCCTCAGTCGTTGACTTGAACGTGATACTGCCGAGTTGCTTATTAAACGTGCCTGAGTACGTCCCGATATAGCCGTCCGGAGTGGCTTTCACATTGAGATCGCCCCAATCGTCATTGCGGCTTGCGTGCTGCGAGCCGTCCCAACTCCCGGTGAGATCAGGTGCCGAGGCTGTCGCGGGTTCCGATTGAGGCTCTGAAATTGGTTCAGAAAGGACCGACATGAAATCAACTCTGAAAATGCAATTTGAGGAACACTAATCAGCACTAATTGACGCTAATCAAGACAGAGACCAATGAGCTTGTTTTATTTTCCTGTCTCAAATCTTCCTGTTGCTACTGCTTTCGATCCGCAGAAGATGAAAGAGAAGACGGCTCCGCCGAAATGGAAAGCGGTGATGAATCACCGCACTCCAAAATTACTCCACTGTCAGCACGACGTTGCCGGAAGTCCCGGCGAACTTTGCCATGCCGACGGTGACTTCGGCTTTTACTTGGATGTTGTTGACGGCTCCCTTTGCGGCGTCCGCGGCAACGGTCAGCGCGACATCTGCTTCGTTCTTGTCGGCAGGGATCGTTGCGGCGGCGGCGGTGAC
>CAZNMS010000031.1:5474-33905 GCA_964573505.1 uncultured Planctomycetaceae bacterium
TAATGCCGGGTTGCGAGCGATCGTCACTTTCACATTCACCGTGCCTCCGACAGCGACTTTTTCGGCGGCACCGGCAGCCGTCACGGTCAGCGGTGCGGCGAGTTTCAAGGTCACTCCGGGCACGGTTTCAGCGACGGTGTTGTTGCCCTGCTTGATGGTGCCAATTAGCACCGCCGTGAAGTCGCCGAGTGCTGCTTTGTCGGTTGCTTTGAAGACGATCTCGATTTCGTTCGTGCCTTTCGCGATCGGCTTGATGTCGGCAGTGACATTCGCCGGCAGGCCGCCTTTTGCCACTTCAGGAGTGACCGCGAAGTTGATCGCTTCGTCAAAGCCTTGATCGCGATCGACGATCAGCTTCGCTGAGGCTTGCAGGTTATGGCCGAACGTGACTTCGGACGGTTCGATGCGGAAGCGAACGGCGGGCTTCTTGCCGACGGCGAGAGCAACGTCGTTCGTCAGGCTTTGAGGAGCCCATTGCACGTTCGCAAACGCTGTCTTCAACGCCGCTCCGGTATCGGCTGCGACTTGCACGTCTTTGTCGCCGATCTTCGCCGTGCCGACGATCTTGATCGGCAATGCTTTGTTGGTCGCGGCTTCGGCTGTGCTGCGAATTGTCAGCACGACCGTATTCACTCCCGGTCCCATCACGGTCGGGACGCTCGTGACTCCTTCGGGCAAACCTGTCGCTGCAATTTGAATTGCACCGGCATAGTTCGCTCGGGTCGCCGTGACGGTCACGTTCGCGGTTGAGAGAGCTCCGATGTTGACGGTGTTTGCGGAAGCTCCGAGCGAGAAGCCCGGCACGGTCGGAGTCACTTCGATGCGATAGGTATGCGCCGGTCCGCCGCGACGATGCAGTTCTTCAACCGCGACGTAGTAGTCGCCGTCTTCCGGGAACGTCGCCGGGACGACGCAGTCAGTGCCGCCGAAATCTTCCTTCGCTGCAATCTGACCGCCGGTCTTATTGAGCACTCGCAGCAGCACTGATGTCGGAGCGCCCGGCCGCTGAGTCAGCCCCGTCAACGTCACTGCTTGCCCCTTCTTCGCGGCGAAGACAAAAATGTCTTGATCCCCGGCTTTCTCGAAGCGGCCATTGAGCGAATGCCCGAGTTCCACTCGGGTTGCTTTCGCGAGTTCATCATTGGGCTCGGCTTCAACGGCTTCGGGTTGATCGTTGACTCGCAACAGAGCAAACCCGCTGCTCTTGCCGTTCGGTCGCTTGCCCGAGATCGCGGTCCATCCGAGCGGCGCGTCGGCAGCAATTGTTACATCCTGAGCCGGCACGTCGGCAGCAGACGCTCCGGCCATTGCGACCTTCGCGGTCTGCCCGCGTTGCACTCCGAGCGGATACGGAGTCGAGACGATCGGAAAATCACCGAGTCGCAGTCGGTAGTGGTAACCGTCACCGCCGCGATATTGGATGTCGCGAATCTCGACGATGTACTCACCGGCTTCCTTGATCGTGTGCGAGAACGCGGCGTCGCTGCGGAGTCCCGGCACGTCGTCGCTATAGGCCACTTCGCGGCCCTTCGCGGTGAGCAATCTCACCATCGGATCGAGATTCGATCCCATTCGCCGCGCGACTGCTTCGACCGAGATCTGCTGACCGGCATCGGCTTTGAATTTGAAGTACTGCATCTGCAAGTTGCCGACGCTGCCATCAACCGCCGCGGGCAACGTGACCTCTTGAGCTGCCGCCGGACTGACGTTCGATCCGACGGAAGCGACTGAAGGCAGATCATCAACAAGCACGAGCCTCATCGCCGAAGCGCCGCCGGGTGTAGCAACTCTGACAGCATGCACGCCGCAAGGCACGTTTGAGGGCACGGTCACTCGATAAGTCACCTCAGCGGCGTTCGTACCGTTGCCCATGATGTCGGGAGCGAGTTCGCTCGCAGATCCAAAGCTCGTCCAAAGCTGAGTCGCTCCGACGAGATTGCCGCCGCGAATCTTGATGTTCGTCGCCGTGCCCGGAGCAACCGCTTGCGGCGTCGTCCCGGCAATCGTCGGCACCTGCGCGAGCGCAAATGATGCGTTGCCGAGTGCTCCTATTAAGAGGAGAGCCGGCACTCCCATTTTCGAAGTCGACAGTTGCGATACGAGACGAGAGCCAGAACGAAAAAGCCTCGAACGAAGCAGCATGCTGATCTCCAAAAGCAGGTCAGATCGCCGTGAGAGTGAGGTTGCTCAGCGACGGAGAGGGCGGGAATTGAAGGCCGGGGAGAGAGGGCGAAAGGCGGGGACTCCGTCGCGACTGCATTGCTTGAAAGTCCGTTGAAAGCACGCGGTCCAGCAGGAGTTTGATGAGGGCGTCATTGAGGGTTGCTCGCGAAAGAGTCACAAGCAACGAGTTGAAAAGCATCGCAATCAAAGACGACTCATCGGGTTATTCTGATGGGCCAGACTATAGGTCTGTTGAAAAGCGAGCGTCAAAGGCTGAGACGGCAATCTTCGGGAAGTCGAACGAGCCATTTTGCGGTTCGAACTTTCGTGACATCACTCGCAATTGTCGGGGTTTGACGGCTGCCACTCTCGCGAGCGCAGCGCGAACTGATCGCCTCGATCAATGAAGTTGCGGAACCAATCGTAGCTTGCGCAACCCGGTGAGAGCAGCACGACATCACCGGGTGCTGACTGCGCGGCAGCCCACTCAAAGGCATCCTCAAAGGACGTCGCGAGATGCATGCTGAGCGACCTCGAATCGGCTGTGTCGTTGAGTCTTGCGAGTTCGTGCTCGATCGCCGCGTTGAGGCTCTGCGCGGTTTGCCCCATCAACGCGACAGCCTTAACTCGCTGAGCGATCGCTCGGCCGAACTCTTCAAGACTGACCTGCTTGTCGTACCCGCCCGCGAGCAGCACGATCGGACGATCGAACGATTGCAGGCCGCAGATTGCTGACTCCGGCGTCGTTGCGATCGAGTCGTTGTAGAACGCTCGGCCGGCTCGCTCGGCGACAAGCTGTAAGCGATGCGCCAGCGGTTCGAAGTTGCGGATGCCGGAGATGAGTTGCTCGCGCGTTGCTCCCGCCATCACAGCCGCCGCGCAGGCAGCGGCTGCATTCATGCGATTGTGAGCGCCGGGAGCTTTGAGGTGCTCGGCAAGATCGAGCCGGATCGAGTCTCCGGATGACGTAGCAATGAGCAACTCATTGCCAATCACTCGACTCGCACAGTGAGCGGAAGTCCCGAAGAAGTAGCGTCGCGCCGTGCTCGGCCATTGAGCGACATCGGGGTCATCCGCATTGAGCACGCAAACGTCGCTCGCGGTTTGCCATCTGAGGAGCGACTGCTTCGCGCGACGGTAGTTGTCGAGCGTTTGATGCCAGTCGAGATGATTCGGACTGAAGTTCGTCACGATCGCGATGTCGGGACGAGCATGAATCAGATCGAGCCACTCCAGTTGAAAGCTGCTGAGTTCGAGCACGACCCAATCGTCCGGTGCGATCTCATTGACAACCGGCAGCAAGCTCTTGCCGATGTTCCCGCCGAGCCAACATCGTCGGCCCGTCGCCGCGAGCAGCGAATGAGTGAGCGCGGTCGTTGTCGACTTGCCGTTGCTGCCTGTAATCGCGGCTACATGACCGCGATTGCGCTGCCAGAAGAGACTCATCTCGGTCGTGAGCGGCACGTTCGCTCGGCGCGCGAGTTCGACGAACTCATTGCCCGGTGCGACAGCGGGATTGACGACAACAAGATCCGCGCGCGTGAAGTCGTCAGCGTCGTGACGACCGAGCACGAACCGCAGTCCATCGAGACCTTCAAGCTGCTTCAGCGAGTCGGCGAGCACAGCTTCGGAGCGCAAGTCCGTCACTGTCACGATCGCGCCTTGATCGGCGAGATACCGAACGGCCCCGAGTCCGCCGCCGAAAGTGCCGAGCCCCATCACCGTGACTCGTCGGCCGTGAATATCGTGAGAGGGGTCTTGCTGCGGCATCCGTGCCTCGATGAGTTGAGCTTGAAGAAGCGATGAGATGAGGGTGAGTTCGCGATGGCGCGAATCGACAATAGCGCGGCCACAAAGTCCGGGTGTTGCTTTTTGTCACCACTACGCGATGTCGGCGATGCCGAAACGCATCTGCGGCAAGCAGTCATCACAGCCGCGCCGACGAAGTTGTCTTGCCAATGGCGATTTGACTGCAAGACGTCTGCGGCGGCATTGCGGGAGCGCTTGCTCGAAGACAACCGCAGCGCGATTCAGCGGGAATACTTAGAGGCTGCGATACGGCGCCCCCTTGTTGATGACCCAAATCGCACGCCCCGAAAGAGCCTCACTTCATCAGGATGCAATCGACCTGCTTATGGTGACATCCACAACTCAGAGATTGCCGCGATTACTTGTGACTGTGCTTGCTCCGACAGGCGCGATCATCGAGCGGCATGACTTGCAGCCGCGACCGAGCCTTTCGATTGGTCGTTCGAACGACTGCGATCTCGTGCTCGGCGACTTCGGAGCGAAGATCTCTCGTCGTCATGCAATGCTCATGACCGAAGCCGGGCGCTGGGAGTTTTACAATCTCGGCGTCAACGGCTCGTATAAGAACGGGCAGCGAGTCGACTACTTGCGTCTTACGGACGGCACGGCGGTACGGCTTTCAAAGCACGGCCCGATCCTGCGCTTTCAACTGCGGCAATCGAGCCAACAGGCGATTGATCCTGAGAAGAGCGACATCACGGACTTAATGCAGCAACTGCGAGCGGGCGACGAAGACGCGTCGTTGCTTTTGTGGCAGCGCTATGCGGATCGCATTGCCGAAGTCGCGCGCCGCGCGATGCAGCACTCGTCGTCGCGCGTCACGGATGAAGAAGACATCGCGATCATCTCCTTCAAGAGTTTGTTGGCGGGCATTCGAAGCGGTCGTTTCCCGGAGATTGATCACCGCGAACAACTGTGGCGCTTGATGATGATCATCACGACGCGCAAAGCAGCGGCGGCACTCGAACGAGATCGACGACAGAAACGCGGCAGCGGTGCCGTGCGCGGCGATTCAGCCGTTGACATGCAAACGACACGTCGCGATCCCGAGTCCGTGCGCGACGACAGCGAACTCGTCAAAGCACGCGCTGACAGCGATTTGCCGGAAGGGTTTGATCGACTGGAAGCAACGTCGACGACGCCCGACATCGCGGCATTGATGGCCGATGAAGCCGAGTCCCTCATGCAGCAGTTGCCCGATGACATTTCCCGACAACTCGTCTGCCTGAAATTGGACGGGCACACTCACGAAGAGATCGCGGAGAAACTCAACTGCAACGTGCGCACGGTCGAGCGGCGATTGAAGCAAGTTCGCGACGTATGGAGTCGACGGCACTCGGTGCTTGAAGACTGAAGCGAGGAAACTCCGAACGCGATTGCGTTCGGCCTTCAGCGTCTGCTGCAACTCTCATAATTGATGTGCAATTTGACTTACATAGGCACATCCGCAGTTCGGCTTTGCTATCCGCAGGAAAGCACGACTGTTGAAAAGAAGCTTCCCGCGGATGGCAGGAGCCGGACTGCGGATGAATGACGAGTCGGCTCGATGAGCAATGCAATCCCGCTTTTCGGAAGCTCCTCAATCTGAGGCAGAGTGTCGCTACCGCTTTGAGCGCCGGTGTCCGGTGAGTCGATCCAGAAACTCTTGCAGGTCGTCCGGCAGCGGCATTTCGAAGTCCATTTGCTCGCCGGTGACGGGATGCGAAAAGCCGAGACTGCGCGCATGTAAGAATAAGCGCGGAGCACCACTGTCATCCGGCTTTGCCGCTTCACCCATTCGACGGTGATAGAGCTTCTCGCCGCACAGCATGTGACCGACTTCCGACAGATGAATGCGGATCTGATGTGTGCGTCCGGTCTCGAGCTGACACTCGATCAAAGTGAAGTCCTTCACGCGTTCGATCGGCCGAACGTGAGTGACGGCTCGCTCGCCCTTCTCGGGATCAGCAACCGAACCGCGCAGCCCGTCGCCTCGATCTTCTGCGAGAAAGGTCTCGATCGTTTGCTGAGGACAGTCGCCGTGAACCAGTGCGATATAGCGGCGGCGCGTTGAGTGACGTCGGAACTGCGCGATCAATGTTTGCTGCGCGATCTGAGTGAGGCCGAAGACCATTAGGCCGCTCGTATCGCGATCGAGTCGATGAGCCGGGAAGACTTTCGGTAACTTCACGCGACGATCGAACTGCTTGTCCGCTCCATTCAGCATGAGCTTCGGCAAGATCTCATCGATCGTCGGCAACTTGTCGTGCTTCTGACCGGCGTTGTCGGAGTGATCGCGAACACTCGTCATGCCCGCCGGCTTCTCGATGACCGCGCAGAACTCGTCGAGATACTGAAGCCGGACATCCGACTCCTTCGGCGGTCGCGCGAGCGGATGCGGGACGACGCGAATGACATCGCCTTTGTTGACTCGCTTCTGATCGTCCTCAACGAGATTGCCATTGCGCTGCACGCGGCGAGCAGCAATTAAGCGGCGAGCTTGATGCGACGATTCCCCGCGCTGCTCGTGCAAGAACTGTCCGAGCATCTTGCGGTGATCAAGCTCGGCAACGTGATAGACATCGACTTCGGGACGGCTCATAGGATGGCGCAACTTCGGAGGACGATCCGATAGGACTTATGGGACCGATAGGACGAATAGGGATCGGCTGCGGCTACTTACTCTTCGCCGGCTTGCGGCCCTTTTCGTAGACGTCGATCACCCAGTTGCGGAAGTGTCGGTCGACATCATCGAGTGCGGCAACCGAGAAGACTTCGCGCAGCGTTTGCATCCCGGACGGATCGGTCGCCGAGTTCGCGCGCAACTTCCGGTAATAGAGCGGCAGCAAATCTCGCTGTTGTAGGTAGAGGCACAAGTAGCGGGACTGAGCGTAGTCGATCGCTTGCTGATCGTTGCGGATGCGACGTGCTGCGATCAGCGCCTCCAAACTGCCGAGCCGCTTTTGATGGATGGCATGTATTAAATAATTCAGCCGCCAGTTTGAGAGCCCGACAAGCTGCAAGCAGTCGGACGAGAAGTCGCTCTCTTCGTAAAGCGATGCGAGCCCTTCATCGAACCACTCGGGCATCGTCGGGAAGTCGAAGTGAGCGAGCGCATGAGTCAGTTCATGCGCCAGCGTGCCGGCTCCGGTCGTTGCATTGATCATCAACCGACGATCCGTGCGGATGTAATAGCCGTGATAGTCCGCGACCGAGCGACCGTCGATGCGCTTCGCTGTTTGGCGATAGCTGTCTTCACTCGCAAAAAGCAGCACGCAGATCGGCTCATCGGGCTCGCGATCAAAATACATCAGCGAGAGCGCTCGCGCGGTCGGAACGACGGTCTCGCGATAGATGCTGTCGAGTTCTGCGGAAGTGAGATCTCCCGTCAGCACGTAAGGAGGCCGGCAGATCGACGTGAAGCCGGGACCGAGTCGCTCGGCGAGAACGCCCGCGCGTTGATCGCAAGCAACGGCGAGCTTCTTCTGCTGTTCGAGCTGTGCCTTGCTCGCCCCCGGAGCAAGCAAGCCGTCATCAACGCTGTTACGAAGCGCGCCGACGTCGTAATCGGCATGCACGTTCGAGTGGCTCGCAACCGGCGCGGACTCCATTCGCCCCACAGTGAGGTTGTAGCTACCCCATGTGAGAAACACTGGTCCGGCAAGTAAGACGAGAGCGCGTTTCATGACGAACAAGATCAGCGAAAGAGATTGAAGACGATTCCGACAGTCCCGTAGCTGAAGTCGTGAGACTTCAGACGCTCGTGCGAGGGATCCGAATTCTGACGAATTCGGCTACGGCCATTTTGCGGACGGGACTTTTGTCGGATCGTCATTGAAGCCACTCAGGGCGAGTGCCCTGCGAGTCTACTTTCCCTCTGGCGCTGAGACCTGAAGCCAATTTCCCTGAAGAGGAAGCAATCATTGGATTCGTCTCGCTACCGTGTCTGCTTCGGAGCAACCGCTAAGGTTTCGCTGACCGGCGCGCGCGGTATTGGACTGGGGATGAATGACTCAAGTCAGGAGGCTCAGAGGACGAACTGTTGAGCGAACGGTCTCGCCGGGTATTCTGGCCTCGACCGCCTTCTAGCTGCGGGTTTCGTTCGCGGGTCTGCGAACAGCAGCAAGTAGGATGCTTTTAGAAGTGCGATGCAGATCAATCAGCACATGACCGGAGCACGCTCGCGTCCGGTTCTTGCAACGAGACAACGGCAATTCGAGCGCTAACACTCTGCCCGTCGTTGAACTGCTGCTGAATCTCGCACTCGCTTAAGAGGGGGTTGCATTGGGATCGTTGATGCGGCCGGAATCCGCTTCGTCTCAGTCCGTACTTAGTCGTCGTTTCCTGCGTTCGCCCAAACATCCGCGTCAGCCGTTGTCGGTGTTTGTGGCTCAACCTGATAAGCCCCTCGGCATGCGCAGCACCATGTATCGCCATCTCGGCGCTCACGTCACAGAACGTGAAGGCATCGTCGGGACTCACTTTGCTGTTTGGGCTCCTAATGCCCGCGAAGTGTCGCTGATCTGCGATGCGAACGGATGGCAGCACGGGCAGCATCAACTGCACGGCAGCAATGAAGGCATATGGTCGATCTTCATGCCCGGCATCGGCCCCGGTGAGGTCTACAAGTTCTCGCTCGTTGACTGTCACGGGAACCGCATTGAGAAGTCGGATCCGTATGCCTTTCAAAGCGAACTGCGACCGAAGACCGCGTCGGTTGTTTGTGATCTCGGCACTTATGAATGGAACGATGCCGAGTGGCTTGCTGAGCGAGCTCGGACCAATTGGCTCGAACAGCCAATCTCGATCTACGAAGTGCATCTCGGCTCATGGAAGAAACCGACAGACGGGCGACAGTTCTATTCGTACCCGGAGTTAGCCGATCAGCTCATCGAGTACTGCACCGAGATGGGCTACACGCACCTGCAATTGATGCCGGTGACCGAGCATCCGTTTGATGGTTCATGGGGCTATCAAGTCACGGGCTACTTCGCGCCGACGAGCCGTTTTGGTGAACCGCACGAGTTCATGCAGTTCGTTGATAAGTGCCATCAAGCGGGACTGGCGGTGCTCGTCGATTGGGTGCCGGCTCACTTCCCGACCGATCCGCATGCGCTCGGCAAGTTCGACGGCACGGCGCTCTATGAGCACGCCGATCCGCGGCGCGGCTTTCATCCCGACTGGAACACGTTGATCTTCAACTACGGTCGCTTCGAGGTCCGCGACTTCTTGCTGTCGAGTGCGCGGTTCTGGTGCGAGCACTATCACGTTGACGGACTGCGAGTCGATGCGGTCGCGTCGATGATCTATCTCGATTACTCGCGGCCTTACGGTGAATGGGTGCCGAACGATCAAGGCGGGCGCGAAAACTGGGATGCCATCAACTTCCTCAAAGACGCGAACACGATGATTCACGGCGACTTCCCCGGCGTCGTGACGATTGCCGAAGAATCAACCGCATGGCCGGGAGTCTCGCGCCCGGTCTATACCGGCGGACTCGGCTTCACGATGAAATGGGATATGGGATGGATGAACGACTCGCTGCGCTACATGCGCCGCGAGCCAATCTTCCGTCAGCACCATCAAGGCGAACTCTCATTCCGAATGGTCTACGCCTTTCATGAGAACTTCGTCTTGCCGCTCTCGCACGATGAAGTGGTGCACGGCAAGCGGTCGCTGATTGGGCAGATGCCCGGTGACGAATGGCAGCAGTTCGCGAACCTGCGTTTGCTCTTCGCTTATCAGTTCGCGTCAGTCGGCAAGAAGCTGCTCTTCATGGGCGGCGAGATTGCTCAATGGCTCGAATGGAATCACGACACGCAGCTCGATTGGCCGTTGCTGAGCTTCGAGAAGCACGGCGGCATCAAGCGCATGCTGACCGACTTGAATCGCGTCTATCGCGATCAGCGCGCTCTCTATGAGCAAGACTTCCAATCCGAGGGCTTCCAGTGGATTCAATGCGATGACTGGCAGCACAGCACTTACGCCTTCGTGCGATGGGCGAAAGACAAGAAGGAAGCAGTCGTAGTTGTGCTCAACATGACCCCGGTCGTGCGCTACGACTATCGGATCGGAGTGCCGTCGCGCGGCTTCTACAAAGAGATCTTCAACAGCGACGCGAACATCTACGGCGGCAGTAACATCGGCAATCAAGGCGGTCGCTACAGCGAACCCGGCAAAATGCACGGCTTCGACAACAGCATCGCAATCACGCTTCCGCCACTCGCAGCGGTGATGTTCAAAGTGATTAGCGGGTCGAGCAGTCATTAGTCCGCGACCGTCAGCAGCGAGGGGACGGGGCTGCGAAATCGCGCAGACTCGCCCCCGCTTTTTCAGCACTCGCAATCGCTCAAGACTCAGCGAACGGATTCTTCACGACGACCGAGTCGTACTTCGCGCCATGCGAAAGATCTTCGGAATAGAGCGTCGTGACATCCGCCTCGATGCACGCCGCGAGCAACATACTGTCCCAATGCGAGAGGCAATAACGACGACTCAGATCGAGTGCGGTCAGCACGGTCGTGTGCTGCGGAGTGACGATCGGGAACATCTCGAAAACCCATTCGGTCCAATACGCGACTTTGTCAGACGTCATCCCCCTGCGATTTTCCCATCGCCGCAGGCAATTCACGAACTCACTGAGCACCTGCCATAAAAGAACGGCATCGCGATTGTCGGCCAACTTCAGAATGAGCGACTTTGCTCTCGCTGCTTTGACCGGTTCATCAACGTCGATGGCATAGAGCCAGATATTGGTATCAATGGCGTTCATGCATTTGCTCCCGTGTAAGTCGCTCTCCACCTCGGGAGAACTTCGTCTCTTCAACGGACGCAAAGAACTTGCGAGCAGCTTCCATTCGCCTCTCATGAGGAATGTCATCGACAACAGCAGACACCGTCACCTTCACCCGACTGTGCTCGGGTAACTCAAGCGGTGCATCAAGCTTCAAGTTGCCGTTCACGACTGTCGCGGTTCGAGTCGTTGTCATGTCGAGATCCTTTCGCGTTGAGTTGCTCACTCGGGCATATTGCCGAGCAGTGTCTGAGTGGGCCGACCAGTGATCGTAAGCCGCTCGAATGAGACCTCGAAGATCAGTTCGAATGCATGCTGAGCCGCGAAGGCTATTTTGTTGGTCGGGAGAACGACTCATCTCCTTCAATTGCACGGCTTGCGGTTGCGATCTTGCGTGAGGAGCGAACTCGATGTTTGGTGCCGTTGTGACTGGAGTCACAACGGAAATTGGTTGGGATGGAATCCCAACCAACGAGAAGACGAGTCGCCGAAGAGGGCAGAACTAAGAACTCGATGCGTCTTCAATGGCTGCGAGCCGGGTCAATCCACAAACTGAAACTCGTTCGACAACAACAGTACTTGAGCGAGTTGCGGCCAGATGCCCAATCCGGCGGGGCGCGGGCCTCGGAACTGTGTCGATAACTCCCAACGCTGACTTCCAAGTCCCACTTCTTCGATGCGCGGAGACCATTGGAACGAGTCGTTGTTCTCGTTCTCTCCGCAGTCGACGATCAAGTCGATGATGGTGCCCTTTGTCACCGCGACCGGCGCGGTTGCGGTATCGTTCGACGACGCCTTCGCGGTCCATTGCCCGAGCTTTTGCTTGCCGCCGAGCAGCACGGTCGCGCGCACTCCGTCGCCTTCTTTCGACGGATGAGTCAGCTTGCCGGCAACGCGAATGAGGATGTCTCGCGGAGCGACCCAGCGCAACACAGCCGCATGCGTTTGATTGCCGGGATGCCCGCCTTTTGCGTGCAGCATGACCCATCCAATGGCCGGATCGGGCAACGTCGCTCCGCCCTGCCAACGATCGCCGGTGAAGTGCGGCAGCGCAGTGAAGCTCTTTAGTTGAGTCTGCGAATTGTCCCATTCACCGAAGCCGTATGCCCAAATTGCGGGGCCAGTGACGGGAACGTCGTCTTCGGAGTTGCTCGCGCGAATGAACTCGATGGCAGCGGTCATCTCGTCGGGTTGCGGCTCTCGATTGAGCACGCGGCGATAGAGCGCAAGCACTCGTTCTTCGTTCGAGCTATCGGGCAATGAGGCTGCGAGTCGTTGCACTTCGTCGCGCATCAAACCGCTGTTTCGAAGATAGAGAGTTTGCTGCGGTCCCGAAGTCTCGAAGCGGCCGGGGCTATGCGTATCGGGCCCCGCGAAGTCAAAGGTGCGAAAGAACTGCGGCAAGTTCTGTCGGTCGATGAAGGCATAGATCGAACGACGGCGCGGCGCTCCGCTCGGAGTGATGTCGATCGACTTTCCGCCCTGCTGCACGTCGAGTGAACCCGATGTAGCGAGAATTGCATCCCGCATCGCTTCAAGATTCAGGCGGCCTCGATTCATGCGCCACAACAAATGGTTCTCGGAGTCGATCGCGCGTTTCGATGGGTCATCGTTGCTGACTTGCTGATAGGTGTTCGACAAGACGATCTGACGATGCACGCTCTTGAGCGACCATCCGGACTCAATCAGCGTCGCTGCGAGATGATCGAGCAACTCGGGATGCGTCGGCGTTTCGGCTCGTAGTCCGAAGTCGCTCGTTGATCGCACGAGCGGCGAATGGAAGTGCTCGCGCCACAACCGATTCACGATGACGCGCGGAGTGAGAGGGTTCGTCTCGCTCGTAATCGCTGCCGCTAACTCGCGCCGCCCGCTGCCCTTCTCGAACGGCTTACGCTGAGTCCCGGCGACGACTTCTAAAAACTGTCGCGGCACATTCGGTCCGCGATTACCGGCTTGCCCGCGCAAGAAGACATACGGCTGAGTCGGCTTGTCGTTCTCGGCAAGTGGCATCGCGTTCGGCACATCCTTCGGTTCATGCGACGACGCGAAGATGCCGTAGAGGGAGTAGTAGTCGGCTGCGGGAACTGGATCGAACTTATGGTCATGACAACGAGCGCAGCCGATAGTGATCCCCATCGTGCCGCGAATCGTGACGTCGAGTCGGTCGTCGATGATGTCATGAATGTTGTTGAGGAAGCGTCGTCCCAATGTGAGGAACCCCATTGCCGCGAGTTCGCTGCGATCGAGCCCGTCCTCTTTGACGAGAATGTCTGCTGCCAGTTGCCGCATGAGAAACTCGTTGTATGGCAAGTCGGCGTTGAGGCTCTTCACGACCCAATCGCGATAAGCAAAGGCCGACGGATAGTTGCGGTCTTCTTGAAAGACATAGCCCTTCGTGTCCGCATAGCGCGCGATGTCGAGCCAGTAGCGAGCCCAGCGCTCGCCATATTGAGGCGATGCGAGATACCGCTCAGCGAGTTGCTCGTAGGCATCGGGATCAGGATTGCTGACGAACTCTTGCGTCTCCACGAGCGACGGCGGCAGGCCGAGCAAGTCGAACTTGAGTCGGCGGATCAAGGTCGCACGCTCGGCAGCAACTGATGGGGTCAGCTTTGCTTGCTCAAGTTGCGCGAGCACAAAAGCATCGACCGGCGTCCGCAGCCAATCGGCATTACGCACGCTCGGCAGCGCGGGCTTCTTGACCGGACGAAACGCCCAATGGCGACCGGACTCAAACGAGATGTCCTTTCCGCCTTTCGCTGCCGGCCAAACAGCGCCGTCTTTGATCCACTGCTTGAAGTCAGCAAGCACTTCATCGGGCAGCTTCTTATCTGGCGGCATCTTGAAGTCGCCGTCATGCGTCAGTGCGAGATACAGCGAACTCTCTTCGGGCTTATTCGCGACGAGTGCCGCGCCGCTCTCTCCGCCTTTCAAGAGTGCTTCGCGCGAGTCGACTCGCAGGCCACTGCTCGTCTTCTCGCCGCCATGACACTTGAAGCATCTGCTGACGAGCACCGGTCGAATCTTAGTTTCGAAGAAGGATTCGCGTTCGTCGCCAAAGGCCGTTGAAGCGGCAACGCAGATCGCAAGCAGACTGAAGAAACGCAGCATGAAAGAACTCGATAGAAGAGGCGGGACGAAGCGCGGCGAGATCGAAGAGGAATCGCAGTCAGAAACGAAACCGATTCTTGTGTCGGCATCATGAGGCAGCAATGAGGCTCACTGGCCGCATGAGTTCTGATCGTCGTCATGACGCGGCGATCGGTCGCGCTGCGGCATCACATCAGTGTGAAGCAAGAGTCACTTCAGGCGCCTTGCTCGTGCTCGATCCTGTGTGAGTCGGGAACTCGTCTGAGGCGATTCGCCCTTGACCCTTTCTACACACCGAATGTTGACGGCGGTTTCGTCTCTGGCTTGAGAACTTCATTCCGCTGAGGCTCGGGATGGAATCCCAAGCTACTTACTTGAGGGCGATCATCGCTGCATGAGGCGCGAATCGCAGAGCCCGACACGAGCGACTTCAGCAGCAGACTCGTGTGTATTCGTTGTTACTCAGCGCGCAAAACATGCGCTGCACTCAATCATGGTTGAGACAACTTTGAGTTGAGCATGATCAGATCGCAGACGCGGCTTTGCTTTTGTCGCGCGCCGATTAGGATGCCGCCCCTTTCGCGCGGCCTGACTTCATCTCTGAGTTCTCGTATTCATGGAGGCGAACGGAAGCAGCTCGTTCAATCCTCCGTTCAAAGCACATCGATGGGTATGGACAACGTCACTCGACCGCTCAACGTCGCACTGATTGCTCATGAATTGGCATTGAAGCCCGAGCAAGTTTCGAACGTGGTCGCATTGCTCGATGAAGGCAACACCGTCCCTTTCATCACGCGCTATCGCAAAGAACGCACGGGCAATCTCGACGAAGAAAAGATTCGTCAAATCGAAGCCCGCGCGAATGCGATGCGGCAGCTTGCCGAGAAAGCCGAGACGATCCTGCGACTCATCGAAGCGCAGGGAAAGCTCACTCCCGAATTGCGCAAGCAGATCGAAGAGGCCGACTCGATCAAGCGGCTTGATGATCTCTACTTGCCGTATCGCCCGAAGCGACAGTCGCGCGCCGAGAAGGCCCGACAGCAAGGACTCGAACCGCTTGCTCTCGCAATTCGCAATGCAGCTTCGCCTTTGAATCTGAAGCAACTCGCCGCGAGCTATGTCAGCGAAGAAAAGGGAGTCGCGACCGTCGACGCCGCGCTGCAAGGAGCGTCCGACATCATTGCTGAGTCACTGAGTGAAGATGTCGCCGTGCGCGATCACTGTCGCAAACTTGCTTGGCGCACGGGGCAGTTCACATGCGTTGAGGGCAAAGCAGAAGGCGACGTTCGCAAGGACTTCGAGAACTACTTCGGTTACGCCGAGCCCGTTTGGAAGATCCCGCCGCACCGCATCTTGGCGCTCAATCGCGGCGAGCATGCGAACGCTCTCAAAGTCCGCTTTGATTGGGACGGCGAACTCGCAAAACGCACGATCGGCAATCAACTCGGAGTGCCGCAGCATCCTCATCGAGACTTTGTGCAAGCGGCCTTCAACGACGCGATTGATCGACTCATTCAACCGAGCATCGAACGCGAGTTGCGTCGCGAACTCACCGATCAAGCAGAGACGCACGGCATTCAAGTCTTCGCGAAGAACTTGCGCAGCCTCTTGCTGCAACCGCCCGTGCGACAGATGCGCGTGCTCGCGATTGACCCCGGCTTTCGCACCGGCTGCAAGATCGCGGTGCTCGATGAATGCGGGCAGTGTGTGCTGACCGATGTCATTTATGTGACAGGGTCCGCAGACAAGAAGAACGGCACGATGCAACGGTTTGCCGGACTTTTGAAAGAGCACAACATCGGCCTCATCGCGATCGGCAACGGCACTGCTTGCCGCGAGACCGAAGAACTCGTGAGCGATGTCATCTCGGAGCTTTGTCCGGAATGCCGCTACCTCATTGTCAACGAAGCGGGAGCGAGCATCTATTCCGCCAGCAATGTCGCGCGTGAAGAGTTCCCCGAACTCGATGCGACCGCGCGCGGAACAATCTCAATCGGACGCCGCTTACAAGATCCGTTGAGCGAACTCGTGAAGATTGACCCGCAGCACATTGGCGTCGGGATGTATCAGCACGACATGACTCCGAAGTTGCTCAAAGAGTCGCTCGATGGTGTTGTCGAATCGTGCGTGAACTTCGTCGGCGTTGATCTCAATTCGGCGAGCGCTTCGTTGCTGAAGTATGTCTCGGGCCTCAATCAGTTGATGGCGCGGCGCGTTGTTGAGTGGCGAGAAAAGAACGGACGCTTCCGCAGTCGGCGGCAGTTGCTCGATGTGCCGGGAATCGGCGAAGCAACATTCACTCAAGCCGCCGGCTTCTTAAAGATCACTGACGGCGACGACCCGCTCGATACCACATGGATTCATCCCGAGAGCTACGACGCCGCGCGAAAGGTTCTCGCGCAATTGAATCTGCAAGCGCAGGACTTGCTGAATCCCGATCAAGATCTCGATGACGTTCGCAGTCGCTTAGCGGCTCTGAAGCCCGAGTCGCTCGCGTCCGAACTGCAAGTCGGCGTGCATACTTTGAAGGACATCATCGATGCCCTTTCGCGACCGGGACGAGACCCGCGCGTCGATTATCCCGGCCCCGTCTTCAAGAAGGGCGTGCTGAAGCTCGAAGACCTTGCTGCGGGAATGGAGCTGACCGGCACGATTCTGAACGTCGTCGACTTTGGCGCGTTCGTTGATATCGGGCTGAAGGACAGCGGCCTCGTGCATATCAGCCAGTTGACGACGAAGTTCGTGAAGAGCCCGCATGATGTTGTCTCAGTCGGAAACATCGTGACCGTTTGGGTGCAAGGCGTTGATTTCGAACGTCGTCGAGTCTCTTTAACGATGATCAATCCAAATGGCGGAGCAGCAGCGCCAAAGGCTCATCAAAAGGAAAAGGGACGCAGCAAGTAAGCCGAGTGACCGTGACGAGATCTCTATTTTCTCGTCTTCGATCACGATTGCTTCGTGCCTGCAGAAGGCCCTGAATGTGCTGATTTTTTCGGATTTTGAAGCCGGTTAAGGCGTTCAAGGGCTCGCTTGAAATGGACTAGGGGCAGCCGTAGAGTCCCGCCCCTTTCCGCAAGATTTTCGGGGCTCCGTTGTGGAGCAAGCCCGCTCAAGACAGTCGGATCAAGTTCGTCAGAGTTCGTTCTAGGAGACCGCTCAATGGGGCGCTATACCGGGCCCAAGGGTCGTGTGAATCGTCGAATCGGAGTTGCGATTTTCGAGAATGCTGGTGCTGCGAAGGCGCTGGAGCGTCGCGACACTCCTCCGGGGCAATACGGCAAGCGTAAGAAGCCGACGGACTACGGTCTCGGGCTCACCGAAAAGCAGAAGATCAAGTACCACTACGGCATGCGAGATCAACAGCTCCGCCGGTTCTTCGAAGCTGCTCGCGGCGAGAAGGGCAACACGGGCGCGAACCTCATGATTATGTGTGAGAAGCGACTGGATAATGTCGTTGCTCGCGCTGGGTTCACGTTGACCCGTATGCAAGCTCGGCAAGGCGTCGTGCATCGCCACTTCCAAGTAAATGGCCGCACGGTCGATCGCCCCTCGTATCAGATTCGACCCGGCGATGTGATCACGATCCGCAAGCGCCCGAACTTGCAGAAGTTCTACGGCGAGATTGCCGGTCACGGTCAAAGCTGCGACTGGATCAGCTTCGATAAGGACAACCTCACGGCAACAGTGAAGTCGAATCCCACAATGGATGACGTCGCGCTGCATGTCGAAATCGGTCGCGTCGTAACGTTCCTCAATCGCTAACGATTGCCGACGCGGTTCGCTTCAGAGATCAGAGAAACCCCGACATTGCTGTCGGGGTTTCTTTTTTGATGGCGCCGAGTTCGAGGCGATTAGCTCTCCGC
Source organism: uncultured Planctomycetaceae bacterium (assembly GCA_964573505.1). GTDB lineage: Bacteria > Planctomycetota > Planctomycetia > Planctomycetales > Planctomycetaceae > AM-0621. The sequence goes on from CAZNMS010000031.1 coordinate 23,172, forward strand.
CGCCCTTGCGTCGGCGAGAGCACGACTGGTCGACAAGCAACGCCAGTTAGAGCAAGAACAACGAGGTTTGTGGGCTGCGTTGTTGTTAGCCCGCCAGTCGTTGCTTCCACTGACGCGGTGGCAGTGGAGAGCGTGCTCGCGGCACTTCGAATTGCGCTCGCCTTCTTCGAATCAACGCCTTCAACTCGTCGCCCGTCTCATGAGCACACTTCGCATTCGAGTGATCCTGCCGTTCCATTTGCAGAACCTCGCAAAGACGCGGAGTGAGGTTGCCATCGAAGTTGAAGAACCGGCAACTCAGCGATCGCTGCTCGATGCCTTAGAGGCATGCTTCCCGGTGCTGCGCGGCACGATTCGCGATTACGGCACTCAGCAGCGGCGACCGTTGTTGCGCTACTTCGCCTGCGAACGCGATCTCTCGTTCGATTCACCCGATGCGGAACTGCCGCCGTCAGTGCGCGACGGCAGCGAGCCATTCATCATCCTCGGCTCGATTGCTGGCGGATAAGGAACAACGGCGGGAGTTCGTAGCATGGACGCCTACGTCCGCGCTTCCAGTGAGTTGCCAGTCCGGGCGGGTTGCTCTCGGACGTAGGCGTCGGAGCTACAACGACCCGGCACATCGACAACAAATTGTCGATGCCCTCGCCGTAAGTGCCTATCTCCGCAGCGGCACTTCGTGATCGAGATCAACGAGCCGATAGTCGGGATACGACGGCAGCTTGAAGGTCGTCTCGGGAACGTTTGGGTTCACTTCGATCTTGCCGATCTTCATCTTCAGAATGGTCTTTGTTTCGGGCCAATTCAGCTCGATCGCATGCGGCAAGACAAAGCCGCCCGTTGCTCTGAAGTCGCTCATCTCTGCACTCGCGACTAGCTCGTCGTTGTCGTCGTAAAGTGCGTGCCGCGTAATCAAACCACTCCGACGATCAACGACCATAATCCGCCGCGTTGCTTTCCCGCCGTCCTCAACTGCCGACACTAGCTTTGCTTCATGCGGCGTTCCGGGATCGGTTTCAAGACGCAGTCCGCGCGTTTGAATCGGGATGACGCCGAGCGCTTCCATCAGCCATGACGGTGAAAAGGGAATGGGCATCAGCTCTTGTCGGCCTTGCCCTTCATGCGATCCGGTCAGCACGACCTTCGGCTCTTGCCGTTTGATCCAAAGCCAGAAACGCTCGTCGTTCGCGCCGAAATCGACTTCGGGGCCGACGAGTGAACTCGCAGTGAGTCGCAAGCTACGCGGACTCTGCACGCAGATTTTTGCCGAGAGCGTCGGCTCTAAGATCCCTTCTCCGTCCGCTTTGATGCGGACATCGGTTGAGCGCCAGCAAGTGAGTCTCGACCGCGAGTCATTGATGTGATCAACGATGTCTTCGAGCGACGCCTTTGTGAGTTGAGCTTGCGGCAACGGAGCCGTCTTTGTCGGCCATAAACGAAACTTGCCGAGCGTGCCGCAACCACTGGATGAGACGAGCACCGCGCAGCATGCGAGGGTCAGCAAGCTGCGTCTAAGGTCGCTCGATCGAGTTACTGGTCTCATCCGTGATTCCATTGAGTTGATGTCAGAAGCAAAAGCGTTGCTGTGTAAGCCGAGTTACTCCGCAGCTTCGGCTTCCAATTGCGCGATGATGGCGGCTTCGAGTTGCTCGATTTCTTGCTCGTTCAATTCTTGATCAGCGATCTCATACGGGCCTTCGCTCTTGCTCCCGATCAACTGCAAGAATTCGTTGCCGTCATCATCACAACGCGAGCCTTCCAGTCTGAGACGCCGCTTTTTCAACAGCAGCAACGCGAGCACATACCGAAACTGATCGTGAGCGGGATTGCCGTCTTCGCAGAACTGCTCGAACGACCGCATCAAGCTTTCGGTATCGATGACTTTCGGCTTCGGCGGTCCGTCGGGAATGACCGTGACCCACTCGCCGACCGTGCCTTCCGGCTGCCCCTTCCATCCGGCTTCCGAGAAGTCGAGCCGATGAAATTGCCCGTCTTGCTCGATGACGACGCTGCGACATCGCTCGCCGGGCTTGAACTCTTTGCCCGTGCCCGCGCACGTCTTGCCCATCGGTCGAAACTGGTACTCGATCATCCATGATCTCTTAAAAAAGTCCGTCAACACACGATGTTGGCGGGGCAGCACGTTGCGTCCGGCATCGGTTCGCAACAATCCCTCTGACAAGCAAGAGTGCCCATCATTCAGCAGTGAGGCGGGTCGGACTCTAGCCCAATTGAAAAAGACGCCTCAAGACGGGGTCTCGACTCTCGTCCAACGAAAACATTGGAACCGCGCATGCGAAATTGTCTCGGACTGCTTTGCCTTTCATGCCTGCTGCCGAGTGTCGTCTCAGCTCAAGACATCGAACCGCGTCTCGTGCATCTGCGAAGTGGGTCGGTGCGCGAATGGGCGGAGTTTCCGCTGACCGCTCAAGCAGCCGAGTTCGATGCGACGTTCGCTGCTGAACCGAACTCAGGGGAAGCGACGTTGAGCCTGAGGCAGCAAGATGTGAAGCAAACATGGCGCGTGCTGCTCAATGGGAAGTCGCTCGGCAATCTCGTCATCGACGAGAACGACATGCGTCTTTACTTCGCGATCCCGCCCGGCACGTTGAAGGCAACCGGCAACCGATTGCAGATCGTCCCGACATCGCGCAGCGATAAGAACTCGGACGACATCCGCGTCGGCGAATTGAAAGTCGATCGTCGGCCAATGCGCGAGGTGCTCAATGAAGGCACGGCCTCGTTTGAAGTGACCGATGCCGACTCCGGCAAAGCATTGCCGTGCCGCATCACGATTCTCGATGAGCACGGCTCATTGCAGACGACGGGCACCGAACAAGCGGCGCGGCAGACTCATGCGGCCGTTTCAAAAGCATGGCTGAAGGCACTTGCGGATCGCGCCGAGCTTCCCGCACTGCCAGCAAGCGGCACTGAGGACGCGCGATTGCTGCAATTGGCGATTCGCGCGGGCACGGTCTTCTCGGGTACCGGTACAGCAACGCTCGGACTGCCGACCGGTCGCTACGTCGCATTCATCGGACGCGGGTTTGAGTGCTCGCTTGAGCGAGTTGAATTCGAAGTTCGCAGCGGCGCTGACTCAAAGCAGAGTGTTCGACTCAGACGCGAAGTTGAGACCGACGGACTCATCGCCTGCGACACTCACTCGCATACGCTGTCTTACTCGGGGCACGGCGATGCGATGCTGACTGAGCGAATCGTCACGATTGCTGCTGAGGGGCTCGAACTTCCCGTTGCCGCCGATCACAACGTGCATGTCGATTACGACTCGCTCGCCGCGCGGATGAACTTGAGGCAGCACTTCACTCCGGTGATCGGCAACGAAGTCACAACAAGCGTCGGGCACTTCAACATCTTCCCGATCAAACCCGGCTCGCGCGTCGTTGATCACAAAGAGACGGACTGGGGCAAGCTGCTCGATGCGATCTACGCGACTCCCGGCGTGCGCGTTGCGGTGCTGAATCATGCGCGCGACGTGCATAGCAACGTCCGACCGTTCGGGCCGAAGCTCTTCAATCCTGTTGTTGGCGAGAACGTCGCCGGATGGCCGCTGCGATTCAACGCGATAGAGACAGTGAATTCGGGCACGACTCAATACGACCCGCTGCAACTGTTTCACGATTGGATGTCGCTGCTCAATCGCGGACTGAAAGTTGTTCCGATTGGCAGCAGCGATTCGCACGACGTTGCTCGGCACTTTGTCGGTCAAGGCCGCACCTACATTCGCAGCGACGATCGCGACGTCAGCGACATCTCGATCGACGCGGCGATGAGTAGCCTTACTGCCGGTCGAGCACTGGTGAGCTACGGCTTGCTGACGGAACTCAAAGTGTCTTCGCATACCGAGACGAACGTCGGCACGAAGAAGCATGACGCCATCATTCGAGTGCTCGGCCCGCATTGGGTCAGCGCGGACAAAGTGCGGCTCTATCTCAATGGCGAGCTGTATCAAGAACTACAGATCGCCGCTCAGACGCGAACGACTCAGCCGCGCGGCGTTGTATGGAGCGGCACAATCTCGCTGCCGGCGCTTCTGCATGATGTGCATGTCGTTGCGATCGCGACGGGACCGGGCATTGACGGAGCACACTGGAAAACGGCGAAGCCTTATCAATGGCTTTCCGAAGATTGGACGCCGCGCGTGATCGGCTGCAGCGAAGCCGTATGGCTCGACGCAGATCAAGACGGCCAATTCCGCTCGGCTCGCGACTACGCACAGCAAGCAGTGACGTCGTCCGGTCGAGACTTCAAACGGCTGATGCAGGAACTCGCAAAGTTCGACGCCGCGACCGCCGCTCAAGCAGCACATCTCATTGAGAGCGAACTCAAAGAGGCCGAGCGAGAGCAACTCGGCGCGGCGTTGAAAGCGGCAGCACCTCAGACGCAAGCAGGCTTCGCGCGCTATCGTGATGCGAAGCAGCAATCCGAACGCGCGCGAGTGCAAGAGTGAGCGGCTTCATTGCTGATGCCGCTCCGCGACTGAGATAGGTTGGCGTGATTAAAACTTCGCCCCCGGCCTTGTGCCGGGGGCTTGACGGCCTTTGCACAAGTTCGAGTCAGTTCGAATTCGACTTGCGCAGAGGCCGTTAAACCCCCGAGGTGAACTCGGGGGCGAAGTTTTCATCAGGCCAGAGATAGGCCGTGCTGAATGGCGAACGGCAAATGAAAGCGCAAGTCTCAAAGGCAGCACGGACTGGAAGTCCATGCTACGACGACGGGCTCTTAATAGCCGCCGGCTTGAGTGGCTGCTGTCGTCGTGATCGGCGGCAGACCGAGACGCTCGCGGCAGACGTCGAGAATCTCTTTCGTGCGACTCGCACCGCAGCGAGTGATGCCGAGTGTTCGCGCTGCGAGCAGGCCATCAAAGTCGCGAATACCGCCGGCGGCTTTCACTTGAACCTGCGGGGCCGAATGCAGACGCATCAGCTTGAGATCCTCATGCGTTGCTCCGCCGGTGCCGTAGCCCGTTGAAGTCTTGACCCAGTCTGCTTTGAGGTCCGAGCAGATGCGGCACAGTTCGATCTTGTGAGCTTCCTTGAGATAGCAGTTCTCGAAGATCACTTTGACCTTTTGGCCGGCTGCATGAGCGACCTCGATCACCGCCTGAATGTCTTGCCGGACATAGTCCCATTGGCCGCTCAAGACCTGACTGATGTTGACGACCATATCGAGCTCTTCGCAGCCGTCCGCGATCGCTCGCTCTGCTTCGGCGCGTTTGATGGCCGTCGTATGTCCGCCGTGAGGAAAGCCGATCGTCGTACTGGCTTTGACCGTGCTGCCCTTGAGCATCTCGGCACAGCGTTTCAGAGCGAACGGCATGATGCAGACACTGGCAACGTCATAGGCGAGCGCCAGTCGGCAACCGGCTTCAAGATCTGCTGCGGTCAATGTCGGATTCAGAAGCGAGTGATCGATCATCTTAGAGATGTCGGTGTAAGAAAAATTCAAAGCCGATCCTTTCAATGACACATAAGTTGTCCGAACTTCGATCGCGCGGATCTCCGCCTAACGACCGTTCGTGAATGCGGCGGAACGGTATGGATCGCCCGCTGAAATGGAAGCTCATGCAACGGCCTTAAACGCAGGCCGCGCGAACCATTGAGCGCCTACTGGTACGCGACGACGCTTGCGAATTGCGCTTCGACCATTTGATGTTGCTGCCTCAAACGGACGAACGAGTTCAGCAAAGACAATGAATCGATCAGCCGTTCGCATTCGCTCGTCCCGTTCATCCGCCGTTTGCTTCACGACCATCATCGGAGCTCGTCATGCATCGCAGAGCGTTCCTTCTCAGCAGCACTCTTTCCGCGATCTCGTTGTCAGTGCGAGCTGACTGGGAGCCGAGCCCGCGCTATCCCGACCCGCGCATTCGCATCATCGATCCGAGCTTCACGAAGTACCGACTCAATCTCGCAAAGGTCGAACGACTGGCGACCGGCTTTCGATGGAGTGAAGGCCCCGTTTGGTTCGGCGAGGGTCGCTATCTCTTATGGAGCGACATTCCCAATAACCGACTGATGAAGTGGGACGAAGAGACCGGAGCCGTCAGCGTCTATCGCAAGCCGTCGAACAACTCGAACGGCAACACGCGCGATCGGCAGGGGCGACTCATCACGTGCGAGCATGACGCTCGGCGCGTGACGCGCACCGAGTACGACGGCTCGATCACGGTCATCGCCGATCAGTTTGAAGGCAAGCCGTTGAACTCACCCAATGACGTCGTCTGCAAGTCGGACGGGTCTTTGTGGTTCACGGATCCGCCGTTTGGGATTCTCGGTTTCTACGAGGGGCATATTGAGAAGCCTTTATTGGCGACGAACGTCTATCGCTGGGATTCGCAGTCGAAGCAATTGGCGGTCGTCGCCGGAGACATTGACCGACCGAATGGTCTCGCGTTCTCGCCGGATGAATCGAAGCTCTATGTCGTCGAAGCGGGAGTGACTCCGCGCGCGATCCGCGTGTTTGATGTGATCAACAATGGGACTCAATTGGCGAACGGCAGCACGCTCATCACTGCGGAACCCGACGGCACGCCGGACGGCTTGCGAGTCGATGTCGACGGCAATTTGTGGGTCGGATGGGGAATGGGCAAAGAGGGACTCGACGGCGTTTCGATCTTCACTCCGCAAGGCAAGCTGATTGGTCGCATCGACTTGCCGGAGCGCTGCGCGAACTTGTGCTTTGGAGGCCGTCATCGCAATCGGCTCTTCATGTGCGGAAGCACGTCGCTGTATTCGCTCTATGTGAATACGCAGGGAGCAGTCGGCGGATAACGGCATGCTTCTCGTCGCATCAAGCATGCGGCAGTCGCTCAACCGCGTCGTGCGAGCCGACGAGCATCAGTACGTCGCCCGCCTGCAAGCAGTCATCCGGTTTCGGCACGCTGACGACTCCGAACTTCGAACCGTCGCCGTCGGCTTTCGGACGTTTGATCGCGACGAGATTCACATCGTGCTTCGTCCGCAGTTCGAGCGTTCGCAATGTTTGACCGACCCACTTTGCCGGCACATTGACTTCGACGATCGCATAGCCGTCGGCGAGCGGAATGACGTCGCGCAGATGCGGACTGACGAGCCGTCGCGCGAGCATCTCTCCGAGATTGGATTCGGGCTGCACGACCTCATGAGCGCCGATCGCTTTGAAGATCTCGGCATGCATCGCGGTTTGAGCGCGGCAGATGACGCGCGGCACTTTGAGTTGCAGCACGGCGGTCGTCGTCAGCAACGAGTTCTCGAACTCTTCACCAATCGCGATGACGCACGCATCGACTTTGTCGATCTCTTGCGCGACGAGTGCTGCTCGATCGGTCGAGTCCATCTTCACTGCGATGTCGACTTCGTCCTTGATCTGATTGACGAGCTCACTCGATGAGTCGATCGCGATGACTTGCGCTCCGTGCTTCGCCAATGTCTGAGCAAGCCGATAGCCGAAGCGACCTAAGCCGATAACAGCGATGCGTTGCATGAGATGATCCTCAACGGCGTTCGTGATAGTGCCGCGCGGGTTTACTTCGTGAGGCGCGAGCTACTCGCCCTTCTCCAACAGCGCATCAACGAAGCTCTCGGGATCGAAGACGGCGAGATCATCAATCTGCTCGCCGAGTCCGACGTACTTCACCGGGATGCCCATTTGCTGCCGGATCGCGACGACCACTCCGCCCTTTGCCGTGCCGTCGAGCTTCGAGAGCACGAGCCCCGTGCATTTGACGGCTTCTGAGAAATGCACCGCCTGACTGAGGCCGTTTTGCCCCGTCGTTGCATCGAGCACGAGCAAGCTCTCATGCGGTGCGCCGGGTAACCGCTTATGGAGCACGCGATGAATCTTGCCGAGCTCTTCCATCAAGTTCGCGCGGTTCTGCAAACGACCGGCAGTGTCGATGATGCAGACGTCTTTCTTCATCTCGATCGCCGCATCGCACCCGGCAAACGCCACTGCGGCGGGATCAGTGCCACTCGGTCGCGTCACGATCTCGCAACCCAATCGCTTGCTCCATAACTCAAGCTGCTCGACCGCCGCCGCGCGGAACGTATCTCCCGCAGCGAGCAGCACGGACTTGCCCGACTTCTGCAGCAAGTTTGCGAGCTTCGCGATCGACGTCGTCTTGCCGACGCCATTCACTCCGGCAACAAGAATGACAGTCGGCGCCGTTGCTTGCATGTTGAGCGGCGAGAGCGGGTTGCCGACGTCGTAGCGCACATCTCCGGCGCCTTCGAGCAACGAGCGAAGCTTTGTACGAACCGTGTCCCAAATGGCGGCGAGATCGACCGTGCGTCCTAAGTGATGCGTCCTCAATTCGCCGACGATGGCCTGCGTTGCCGAGAACCCCATATCTGTCAGCAAGAGCCGCTTTTCGAACTCGCGCAGTTTCGCTTCATCCAGAAAATCACCGGTCCTGAAGAGGTCGCGAATGTCCTTCTTCAAGAGGGCGGTTGTCTTTTGGAGTGCTCCCTTGAGCTTGTCGAAGAAACCCATTTGGCGTTGTCCATAACGATGCGAAAACGAAGAGCGACGGCCTCAGCATGCCGGTCGCGAAGGGGCGGGGAAGCTATTGCTTCAAGCGGTTGAATGCCAATCGCGGTCGCTAGCTAGCGTTCGGCGAGAGCCCTATATCGCGAGCCCGTTTTCGAAAGGGAGCAGATTGTGGCTCGACGCTCCGCGTCGAGAGTTCTCGACGCAGAGCGTCGAGCCACAATGATTCCCCGCACTACCGCTTAATGGAGTAAGTCTCGTGAACTTCACCTCTCACGATTTGTTGTTGGTCACCGGAGCGACCGGTCTTGTTGGCAGTCACGTTTGTCAGCGCGCTCGCGAACTCGGCATTCGCACGCGAGCGCTCGTCCGCGAGAGCAGCGACAAAGGTCAGCTCGCTCAATGGGGCGTCGATTTCGTCAACGGCGATCTCAACGACTACGACTCGCACAAGCAGGCAGCAGAAGGAGTGACCGCACTCGTGCATTGCGCCGCAAAGGTCGGAGACTGGGGCCCGATCGACTCGTATCGCCGCGTCAACGTGCATGGCACCGAGAGCTTGCTGCGTGCCGTCGAAGCAAACGGCACGTTGAAGCGAGTCGTGCATATCAGTTCGCTCGGCGTCTATCCGGCGTGCGATCATCACGGGACTGACGAGACGGAACCCATTTCGCTCTCCGGCATCGACGGCTACACGCTGACGAAAGCCGAGTCCGAGCAAATGGTTCGCGAGCACATCGAGAAGCACAAACTCCCGGCGATCATCTTGCGTCCCGGCTTCATCTACGGCCCGCGCGATCGCACGATCCTGCCGCGCATCATCGACCGACTGCGCACGCGCAGCTTCAAGTTTCTCGGCGACGGCCACTCGCTGCTCAACAACACCTATGTTGAGAATCTCGTCGACGCGATCTTCTTGGCGCTCGATCGCGATGACCTCATTGGCGAAGTCTTCAACATCACCGACGGCAAGCTCGTGACGAAGCGCCAATTCATCGGTCGCATCGCCGAACTCATGAGCTTGCCCGTCCCGACGAAAGCCGTGCCGCTCGCCGTCGCAAAGGGACTCGCGAAAGTGATGGAAGCCGTATGGAAAGCGTTCGACGCGAGCGAAGCTCCGATCTTGTCGAACGCGCGCATCAAGTTTCTCGGATTGAATCTCGACTACAGCATCGAGAAAGCGCGTCGCGTTTTGGGCTACGACCCGCGCGTTGATTTCGAAGAAGGCATCTCAAAAGCCGTCGCATGGCAGCGAGAAGAAGCCGCCGCTCGCCGTGCGGCATGATGTCAGATTGGACGTAGCCGAAATCGTCAGATTTCGGAGTTACCGTGACTGAGTCCGAAGTCTCACGACTTCGGCTACAACAGAAGGCATTCGGATGACCTCTGTCCTAGACCGCTTTCGATTGGATGGCCGGCAACTCTTCATCACGGGCGGAAGTCGCGGACTCGGACGCGAGATGGCACTCGCGATTGCGAGCGCTGGCGCGAATGTGATTCTCGTCGGACGCGATGCCGAGAGCCTCAATCGCACGGCCAATGACATTCGCGCCTTAGGCCGCGAGGCCAATACGATCGAAGGGGATGTCGGAAATCCTACAGAGTGCGAGCAGATCTGCGTTGATGCACTCGAACGCTTCGGGCCGATCGACATCCTCATCAACAACGTCGGCGGTCGGCGGGTCAATATTCCGACTCAGGAGATGCCGCTCGAAACATGGCATCAAATCCTCGATCTGAATCTCACGAGCACGTTCCTTTGCACGAAGCGCATCGGCGGAGCAATGGTCGCGCGCGGGCAAGGCGGGCGAGTCATCAACATCGCTTCGATCTCGGGAATGGTCGCCAATCGCGGGATCGGCGGACGCAGCTACGAGACCTCAAAAGCCGCCGTCATGCAGTTCACGCGCGCGGTCGCAGTTGATTGGGCTCCGCAGCGCGTGACCGTGAATGCGATCTGTCCCGGCGGCTTCATGACTGAGCCGAACGTGCGCTGGTCGCAGCAGAACCCGGACATCATCGAGTCCTTCAAGTCGCAAATCCCAATGGGCGATTTCGGTCAGCCCGAAGATCTCGGTCCGCTCGCGGTCTATCTCGCGAGCGACGCTGCTCGGTATGTGACCGGAGCAGCCTTCGTGATCGACGGCGGCTATACGCTGCTTTAACGGCGCTCAAATGCGGCGCGCACGAGGCAGGGGTCGGGTCTAAAAAAAAAAAAAAAAATTGGGGGGCCGCCACCCGGAAAAA
>CAZNMS010000032.1:0-33747 GCA_964573505.1 uncultured Planctomycetaceae bacterium
CGAGTCACAGGGAGCAAGTAGCGATGGAATACGAAATCGCGTTCAAGCCCCGCGCCGAACGGACTCTGCAACACCTCAGCAAATCGGTCAGCAAGGCCGAAAGGCTCAACGAGGACAAAAGCCTAAGCGGCGGAAATGCTCGGCATTCATGAGTTCTCGGTCGATGTGCTGGCTGCGTTTGGAGTGCCGGGGACTCCGCCGCATTACGGCGAGATCGTTGAGACGCTGGCCGAAGTCGCAAAGGCTTACGGAGTCAGCGAGCGAACCGTTGCCGGTTTGGCGGGACCGAGGGATGCCGGGTGAGTCCGGTTGCTTCTCGCTCAATCACATCGAGCGTTGGCGGAAAACGGAACGAATGGCAGTGACGCGTCCGCTGCAGTGACACTGGCGGCAGTTCGCTTGGTGATCGACTTGGCTTGAATCGAATCGTTGTGAAACACACGGCCTTCGAGGCGATCTGGTCCTAAAGCGAGTACAGATTCCGACCGTTCAACTTGATGCAATAAGCAGTTGTCCCGCCGATTCCACTTGAGTAGTCCGGCGAGTAGACGCGCGGTTGCGTGTAGCCGATCTCGGTTTCGAAATCGGGCTGCGTTTGCCGAGCGATCCCGAGTAAGCACATCGCGACTGAAAGCGGCTTTGGTCCAAATGGAGCCATCACCACAGAGGTTGCTTGGCCTTGTTCCGAATGTTGCACGAGCCGATCGAACGCCAACGAAACATCGTGATTGGGAATTCGCACAACATCCAGACTATGGCCGACTCGGTCACCGTTCAGCGCGATCGTTTGAAGCTGAGTCTTTATGTCGTGAATGAACTGCCAATTGTTCTTGAACCCCGGATGCATTGAGGGAACGGGCAACATCAGTTTGAACTCGGTCCGTTTCCGGCCATATCGCTCCAGCAATTCCTTCAAGTTCAGGAGTTGATAACCCACTCCGATGATGAGCGTTGTTCGAAAACCTTCTTCGCTTGCAGTCGACATGAAGCCCGGCAGCGACGTCCAGCGTTCCGCGTTCTCTGAAAGTGGCCCGCGCGAATAAGCCGCAGGAGCCGTATTCGCTACCAGCAGATTTTCAACATGCGGTGACAAGCAGAGTTCGGCAAGCAGCGGAAAGAAGAACCGTTTCGGCATCGTGCTCACGTCGAGCAGCACGTTTCGATTGGATCGTTCGACAAGTTCTTCAGCCAACAAAGTAATGGCGTTGTCTGCGGCGAGAACCGGTATTGATTCATGAACCGCGAACCCAAAATCGTTTGCCCGAATGACATGAGAATCAATTCGTTTTCGAGTCTCATCCAATCGCTTGTTGGCTTCGAGTTCTTCAGGTTCAAGTTGCAGCATTGTTGTCCTGACAATCGAGCAGGCTTTGTGCTTACCCAATGCCAGTGGTGCTGCCAAACACCGATCCTCTGCCGAGAGCGCACCAATGGCTGACCAATCTCCGGTCAAACCGAGTCGCTCAATGATCCAGTCCAATGGCCCCTGCGGCCGAATCAAGTGCGAAGGAATCATTCTATTCCGCACCTCGATCCGTATTGTCGAAGTTGAAATTCCTTTGCCTCAGTCCGGACGTAGTCGGCTTCTTTGTAACGGCGAGAGTTTCGATGACAGGCTGCGATCCCGACTTCGTACTTAGCACGCCATCGGCTTCAAGCCAACTTCGTAACTTCGCCCCAGAGAGATAGAGCGGCTCCTTCGTGTGTGGCAGAGTGAGCTCGTAATACGGAGCCAAGATTGGGTGCGGATACCACTTGATGGATTCACCGCGCGATGTGTGCTTCGGAGTGTGAGGACGCTGTAACAGAAAGCACTCAGCGGTCGCATCGTCCAATAATCGCTTGAGTTCAGGATCGGCTTCGTAATCACGTTTCGTCAGTGAGATGCCATTCGCTCCGGGATACGACATCTGCCGATCGCCATTGAGCTGTGCATGAAGCCTGCGTCCTAGGGAGTCCATGAATCGAAGAATTGTGTGCCCATTTCCTGGACTCGACTCAATCTTGCGGTGCCACAAGTTGCTGGCCTCAAGGATGCCTTCGGTCTGTCGATCGCGAGAAAAAGGGAATTCGTAGGCTTGCGAAACGGCATCAGCTTCAAGTGCATGGAATCGCGCGCTGCGTTCCCAGATCTCGCGGCAAATCCACAAAAACGCCAATACGTTTTCACCAGACAATTGCACGATCGCCATCTCACCCGAGTAGCGGCAGCGTTGAGCATTCGCCCCAGCAAGCTGCAGAACAGCGACCGCCATACGTTCTTTACGCCACCATTGCTTCGATTCATCAAGCCACGGTGCTTGCGTTGCCTTCCATTGCTCGACATTCAGAACTTCAGATCGCGCGAGAGCTTTTTCATCTGAAGTTGGCTTCTTCTTTCGTCGAATTCGGTCAACTTGTTGTCGCACCCATGCTTCTCCGAGCCGGGCGGTCACCGGATCTACGATCGCTCGCTCGCGCAAGTAGTCGACAACTTCATCTGGGAAAGATTCGTCGAGCTTGATGATCTGCCGCCGATCTTTGGGAGCATTCAATTCGCCTTGCTCGGACAATGTAAGAGTTGTTCCAAACGCAAACTCCAACGGCCTCGTTGATTCAACCAATTGGTTGAACCGAGGAAGGCTCGTCGTCGCGAGACGACGGCGAAACGCATCTTCCAGAAAACGATGAAAAAGAATGCGTTCATGATCCACTTCTTGCCGCTGAAAGACGCGATCGAGATCAAACTCAACATAGTCGCGTGCGGCTTCACAGCGTTTCAGCTTCCCGCTTGGGCGAGTTCCGATGCGGTAATAAATATGACGGTTGCGACTGTTAATGGCGTCTTCGATCCGTTGGATGAAACACTCACTGCGATGCGTCACACGGTCGATGCCACTTTGAGCCAGTCGATTCAGCGTTTCGAACTGGTCGATGGTCACAAAAACTTGAGTGTCAGATCCGATAATCCCTTCGCTGCGGAAGACTTGAGCGGCGGCATCCAGCGGCTCGCCCAAGGAGCTGCGAGTTCGGTCAATCAATTCGGACATGACGTACTTATGACTGTTGATTCGGCGTCGATACTCCTGCAATCGTCGCTCCAACGCGGCACGCATCGCGCTCACTGAATCGCACCCGCGCAGAAAATCGCATGTTGGATGATCGGTTAGCTTCTGAGCCGCGTTTTCAAATCGTTGCATGTCGCCACTCAAGTGAAGTTCATCAAGACGATACTGATCGCCGACTTCAGAAAGTTGGGTGACGAGTAACTGCACTGATCCCAACAGATCGCGCAGCAGCGCGCAATTGAGAAAGTCTGAAAAGTACGCACCGATGAGTTGATCGTTCTCAGCGGAGTCCTTGCTAATGATGAGTTCGCTGAGTTGCAGGGCCTTGCTGTTCGACAGATTGATGCTGGCTCCAATGAACCGACGGTGTTGAACATTGAGTTGCTGGAGCGGATCGCCCATCGAAATGCGAGAGCCAGAGGATTCGCGATCGTGTTTCCAAAATTGCAATCGCACTTTCGAATCCAGCAACGAGAGCAGCATGGATTTACCGGTCCCCTGCATTCCTTTTAGAAGCACATTGCTTGGTTGGAAAAGATCAGCGACGAATGGCACCAACACCGGACTAAAGAGCGAGGGAAAGTCGAACTCGCCGACGCCTTCGGTCAGATACAGCGTATGAAACGGATTGACTGGCATCGTCATATCAGGACTCCCGAACGACACGGGGGAAAAGTGGCGTCCATCCTTGATGCGTCTCATTCGGGGAAACGAAACGATGGAAGATTGGCGGAACGTTGTTGGGGCAATTGAGGTGCGTCAGCACCAACAACCCGAGATCGCCGAAGCCGAATGGACTGTCGTAATTGAATGGCAACTTTAATCGCTCCCATGTGCTCGTTATCAGCGTTCGCATGAGATCAAAGACCGGGTCTTCATGATCAGACTTGGCGGGACTGAGAGTCGCCGCAATTGGAGTTTTAAAATACGGCTCGAAGTGAATGCGCCCCGAACTCTTCCTGGCGATCTCGTTACCGCGTTCGCATCCTTTAGCTGCCGCGATGATTGGGCAGATCAAGACGGAGACATTTTCAAGCTCTTCAATGATTCGAATCGCATCCTTCATCTGCCGACCTGAGCCGACGACGTCTTCAACAATCACAATGCGTCGATAGCCATTTTCGCGGTGCTGGCTCCCCTTGAGGTACTCCTGCAACCTTGCGCTATCACCAAGATGCGACAGCACGCGGAACTCCGGACGCAGACTTTGTTCGTCTATTCCATTCACGCGCATGAAGCTTCCGAGATCCATCCCTGCGAGACTGCCAAACCATGTGTCAGAGACTGCCGCTTTAAAATCTTCTTGCAGAGTTGGCTTCGACAACGACAGGTCGGCTTGCTCGATGATCCATCGCGCAATCGGTCCCGAAAAGGCCGCGCGATAGAGCGTCTTCATTTCTTCGCGTCCGAAGAACAGCAGCCACGGAACAAAGCGCAGCAAGGTCTGCTGGTCCTCATCGACGTCAACATTTTGAATCCATGCCGCCAATCGCTCACGGAATATCGGAAGCTCCGAGTAAGGCTCGTAGTCCCCGAACAACTCCTTACCAAGAAACTCCAGCAGGTTCTGAATGTCCCGAAGCGATGTGTCCGAACCTGATCGTTGGACCCATTCACCAACAATGGCATCGAGAGATCGCAACGTTGAACGCGCCGAAGTCGCTTTGTTCGTGGCCGCCATGTCGATCTCCTTTCACAACAACTGATCGCGAACGGCAATCGCGATCTGTTGAGCAAGAGGCGGCGGGACGGCGTTGCCGACCATTCGGAATTGCGCAGCTCGGGGGCCGCTGAAGATGAAGCTATCGGGAAAACCTTGAATGCGTGCGGCTTCTCGAACAGAGAGCCCGCGATGCTCGTCGGGGTGTAAGAAATAACGAGGTTCCCCAAAGCGAGTGTCGACGGCAGGAGCAAGTTGCTCCCATGCCAGACGTCGGTACTTGCCGTTGAAGGTGTGAGCGAGATCGAACCGATCACCGAACTGTCTCAGATAACCTCGCTCATGCAGTCGGCGAATCACGTTGCTGACGTCTCTGCCGCAGTACGCGGAGATCTCACTGATGAGCAACGGGTCGGCGTCACCGTTCTCTCGTTGACGCAGTTGACGTCGCAGTTTTTGAATCGCGACGAGCACTTCTTCTTCGCGCGGACTTGTCTTTCCGAAGATGTCAGGAATCTTCCATGTCGGAACTGAGCGATCTCCGCCGCGCACGTTGCAAAGCTTTTGATGCGGCTTAATGCGAGTTGCAATTGCGTAGTCGTCGGTGCCCGGCAGCAAACACTTCGGCTCATGGTTTCGATGGTGCTCGGCTCCTTTCAGCGCCTTCTTCAATGAGATCGCGTTCTGAGGTGTAATCAAAACATCATCCGCTTTGCCCTGCCATGCGATAAGCACCGCGCGACGTCGAATCTGAGGCACTCCAAACTCCGCTGACGTGAGTCGTTTGGTCGCAGTCTTGAACCCCGCCGCCTGCAACAGGCGATCGGCTTCCGACCAATACTTCGAGAGCTTGCCGCTTGTGGCTCCAGAGACGTTCTCGATGACAACGACTCGCGGCTTCTGCTGAATCGCCAGTTGGGCGGCAACGACGATCAACGAGTTGCGAGGGTCATTCTCTTCTCGCTTTCCGAGCGTCGAAAAACCCTGACAAGGCGGACCTGCAATGACGACATCCGGTCGCCTCTTGCAACGCGGAAGCGACGCCTTCGAGAGATCGCAAACGTGAGCCGATGTCTTGAGGACTGAGTTGTGAACGGCAACAGCGAGAGGATCGATGTCGAACGCACCGAGTCCCGTAAAGCTCTGCTGTTCAAATCCCAAATCAAGGCCGCCACAGCCACAGAACAACGACATGAATGACGGCTTGCTGGTCATCTCAAATAACTTGATTGGGGTTTATCGCACAACGACTAACTGGCCAGCAGCATGAGGTAACGTTTATTGCATTCCAAGCGACTTGGCGAAGATTGAGCTTGGGCCGAGTTGGGTTGGGTTGATTAAAGACTCGCACTGGGAGTGCACGATCTCATTGGCGACACAAGTCGCGATTGACTGGCTGCGACCGGATGGCGACCGCAGAGGCTCGGTCGATGCCTTGATGGATTATCTACGGCAGTTCGCGAAAGCCGGAGTTGCGGTGCTCGCTATCAGTTCGGTCGGACGAACTAAGGACTCGAAGGGCCGTTCGTCGTATGCAAGTGACGGGGAAGTGCTTTGAGACGCATCGAGTTGACTGGCTGACGAGTATGCGGGCGAGTGGAAGATCGGCTCGGCATATCGAGAACGCTGACCGGCTTACGAAGCGCGCCTGCAACGAATGCGGCTTCAATACGCTTCGAGATATCGAGTCGAGCCGCCTTGAGAACTGGTTGGCGACAAAGCTCGATGAAGGCATGTCGGCACGAACTCGCAACTCCTACTTGCAGGCGCTTTATGCTCTTTGCGAGTGGTGCGTGAAGAACGGGCGGCTGACGCTCAATCCGCTGAAGACTGTCAGCAAGGCGGATGAGAACGCTGACCGTCGCCGAGTTCGTCGAGCAATGACGGAAGAAGAATTACATCGGCTGCTTTACTCCGCTCGCTGGCGACCGCTTGCCGAGCAAGGCCGCGAAGACGGTGAGCTTGCCTATGCTGATCTCGATGACGCGGTCAAACGCGCTCGCAGTCGTTTGGTCGATCATCCTGACTTCGTCGCGAAGCTCGAACATCGAGGCCGGGAACGCGAACTGCTTTACAAGGTGATGCTCACAACCGGACTGCGAAAGAACGAGATGGCATCGGTCAGACTGCGCGACCTTGATCTCGACAGCGACCGACCCTCGCTGCAACTCGAAGCTCGCAACGAAAAGAACCGGGAAGGCAACTGCATTCCGCTTCGTCGTGATGTTGCCATCGACTTGAAGAACTGGCTGAGGGAGCGAGCACAGCAACGACGGCAAGCAACTTCACAAGCCGTGACGCTGAAGTTCGAGAATGCTCGAAAGGCGAAGTCGGTTGATGCCGTTGCGGCTAACGACCTGAAGCCGGATGAGTTCTTGTTTCATGTGCCGACGCAACTGGTTCGCATCTTCGATGCTGATCTCAAGGCCGCTGGAATTGCGAAGCGCGATGACCGAGGACGAACGCTCGACGTTCACGCTCTGCGGACAACCTTCGGGACTCATCTCAGCAAGGCAGGCGTTCCGTTGCGGACGGCTCAAGCGGCGATGCGTCACAGCACTCCGACGCTCACAGCGAACATCTACACCGACCCGAGGCTTCTCGACGTTCAAGGAGCGATCGAATCGCTGCCTACGCTCTCGCTGACGACGACTCGAAATATCGGTCCCGAGATCATGCGAGCGACCGGGACGATTGGCATCGCGAACTTGGACTCGGCAAGTTCCCTTGTACCAAATCTTGGACCAACTTCCGGCAAAGCATGTCTTTCGAGGGCGTGCATTGGCACAGAAGGGGAACTTTTCAACCTAGAAGATGCGGAAGGCACAGAGTTCGAAAAGTGCCTGAAAACTAGGGAAAAGGCTTCATCATCGGAGAAAGTGCGGGAGGGGGGACTTGAACCCCCACGCCTTGCGGCACCAGATCCTAAGTCTGGCGCGTCTGCCAATTTCGCCACTCCCGCGAGTGCGGCGGTTTTTAGTTAAGCCTTCTCGACTCCGAAAGGCGCCGCGAGTTCGCGGCTTTTTCGGTGGCTCGGATGAGTAAGCGACCGAGGTCTCACGGCAACAACCGCGATAAATCCAGCGCGAGGGATCACTCGGCGGGCTATCAAAATTGCGCGGCGAGCATTGGCCAGATCTTGA
Organism: uncultured Planctomycetaceae bacterium; assembly: GCA_964573505.1. GTDB lineage: Bacteria > Planctomycetota > Planctomycetia > Planctomycetales > Planctomycetaceae > AM-0621. Next base: position 7,851 of record CAZNMS010000032.1, read on the forward strand.
AGACGAACACCATCGTCGTGAGGCCCAAATAAAACACTCCGCAGCAGAGCACTCCGAGGTTGTGATACCAGCGCGGACGAAGTTCGCTCGGCAGCAAGGTGTTGTTGATCCACAAGAGTTGCAGCGATGTCACTCCGAGCGCGAGGTTGTTGAAGTTCGCGATCACGTCCGTCATCAGCTTCGGTGCGGTGCTGAAGGCGAACGCACAGAACAACGACCACACGACATAGCTGCCCAAGATCGCGTAGTAGATGTAGCTCACTTGATGAGCTTGCATGCGATCTCGCACGCGGCGGCTCGATGACCAAATGGCGTCGGTCCAACGCCGCGCGAAGTCATCCAGAACCGACATCTGGCTCGGCAGCATGACCATCAATCCTGTGAAGAGCGCGATGATCCATAGCCCCTTTCCGAGCAGCGGTGAGAAGCCTGCGTTTCGCAGTCCATCGGCAGTGATGATCGATTGGGCGACGGCGGTTTGCTCGGCGGTGATCGTCGAGAACGGAGCAAACTGAAGTGAGAGCAGCGCCGGCAGCGCCATCCCCATGAAGCAACCCGGTGCCCAGACAAAAACTTGATCGGTGATGATGTAGCGCCACCATCCGCGCCATCGTCGCAGGTTGTCGGTCGTTAGGTCGAAGATCTTGCCGACATGACTCAGTGTCACGCTGCGTCCGCCGACCGCACTGGGGATCGCGCCGACTTGCGCTCCCATGCCCCAGCCTTTGTCGCGCACGAAATTCGAATACGTCGAATTCGACAAACCGCCGCCTCCGGCATAACCGGCGAACGCTCCTAAGGTGACGATGCCCGCAGTCGCCATTGCTGGCAGCGACCCGAACTCCCACCAATGCGTGAAGACGTTGCTGACCTCAGTCTCGCTGATGGGCACGTTCCCGAACTTCGTGAAGCCACTAAAGACGTTCCACCAATTGGCCGGTGAGACGCACGTCAGCCCCAGTCCCAAACAGAAGCCGAGCACCACAATCACCTTCACGGTCATGATGCTCTGCAGCATGTTATAAATCTTACCCCCCAGCAGGACGGGCAGAGCGACTCCGAGCAGCGAGGCATAAGCCAGCGGAGTGATGAGCCAGCGGTCTTCGAGCGTGACCGGTCGATCGAGCCAGAGCGACGCGATCATCGCTGCTCCGTGCGTCGAAAGGCCGGGGATCAACGCGCTCACATTGAGCAGCAGCATTAAGCCGAAGAAGAACCTCGGTCCCGGCTTGCAGCGCATGAAACCGGTGAAGACGGGCTCGCCGCAGTAGAGGGCATAGCGACCGCATTCGAGGTTGTAGAAAACCTGCACGATGATCGCGACGCTCGCGATCCACATGAGCCCGCCGCCGTACTTCGCGGTGACAGTTGGCCCCAAAAGCCACTCACCGCCGCCGATTTGAATGCCCATCATGACGATGCCCGGGCCAATGAAACTGGCCCAATTGCGCCAACTCAAAGGCTGCGGTTCGGGCAGTTCCGCAGTGGTCCAAGCGGGGATCGTCATTGGTTCGTCACCCTACCGATGAGCCTGAAAGATGTCGGCGACCTGACATCGGAAGCCGGGAATGATGTCTTCACAACGAAGCTCGTCAGATGCACGCAACTCACGCGGCTCTGCGTTTGGTCGATAAACCCGGACGACCTTACTGATAGGCACAACGACCCAAACGACTTTCGTGCCTGCTTGCAGATACTCATGAATCTTCTGCTCAACCTCGTAGACGGTGTCGTGAATCGAGACGACCTCAACCGCGAGGTCAGGGGCGATCGGACAATATCCTTCGGGTTCGTCTTCGAGCGGCAGCCGCTCGAAGCTCACAAAAGCAGCATCGGGCATGCGGACTCGATCGGGATCATCCGGGAAGACTTCCGCAAAGCATTGATACCCGGCGTCTGACCCCGAGACCCATCCGAGTTGGTGTCGGCTCACGTGTTGGTCGAGCAATGAGCAAATCCGAGCACCGATTCGACTCGTTCGAAAGCCCATTTCTTTCTCCATTAATTCGCCATCGACTACTTCAAAATGGTCTCCGATTGGTTGCGAGATGGGCTCGCTCACGATGTTTGGCGGCGCTGTTTCGAGCAGTGCAGGCATGCGAGTGCTCCATTGAGGTTGCTCAAAGACGATTCGGACATCTGACGAAAAAGATCATGGCGACGGCTCATCCGCAGATGAAGCCCCAATCGTGATCCTTGCTCGCTGCCTGCAAGAGGCGACGTTACCACTCGCAGCCCGTCTGTGATTTCGGGGTGTCAGTTTTCTTACCTCAAGGAGCAAGTCATGGTGTTGTCGCGTCGTCTGTTTGCACTGCTGTGTTTGTTGGCGGTCGGATTCTCGGTCTCGGCAGAAGCTCAGGATCAGAAGAAGCATTCTGCGATCACTCCGGTGCCGCGCGATGCCAACTGGATGAAGCGGCACGATTCCTTCAACGAGCGCGTGAAGAAGGGCAATGTCGATCTGCTGCTGATCGGCGACTCGATCACTCAAGGATGGGAAGGCGCCGGCAAGAAGGTGTGGGAGAAATACTACACACCGCGCAACGCTGTGAATCTCGGCATCGGCGGAGATCGCACGGAGCATGTCTTGTGGCGACTCGATAACGGCAACATCGAAGGCATCTCGCCGAAAGCTGCCGTCATCATGATCGGCACGAACAACTCGGGTTCGAATTCGTCGCAAGAGATCGCGGAAGGCGTCACTGCGATCGTCACGAAGCTGCGGGCCAAGTTGCCGAAGACGAAGCTGCTCGTGCTCGCCATCTTCCCGCGCGGTGCCAACAACGACGACAAGCGCCGGCAAGTCAACGAGGGCGCCAACAAGGTCATCGCGAAGCTCGCTGACGGGGATATGGTCCACTACCTCGACATCGGCCCGAAGTTCTTGAAGGACGACGGCACGCTCGAAAAGGCGGTGATGCCCGACCTGCTGCATCTCAACGAGGCCAGCTACACCACATGGGCTGAGTCGATCGAGCCGAAGCTCAAAGAACTGCTCGGCGAGAAGTAAGGAGCACTCGCAATCCGCGTTTTGAGTTTGCGAGACTTCGTTCCAGAAGAAGAGAAGGGGAACGCTAATCGGCACTCATTCGACAGCGCACCTTCGCGTTTCCGTAGCCGAGATCGTCAGATCTCGGACGCTTGAAATGCCTGAAATCTCACGATTTCAGCTACAAGGTGCGCTGTAGAGTTAATCAAAGACAGGTTGCGCTTCGCTTCGATCAGTGTTCCCCTTCTTCATGTTTCGATTAGTCCTCATCGCGTCGGCAACTGCGGAGAGACCTCACTGATGACTGAATCTGCTCCCTTAATGGGCAGCGTCCCGACGAGCGGCGTTTTGCTCGGGCTCGACTACGGCACGAAGCGATTGGGAGTCGCCGTCTCCACTTTCGAGCAGACGATGTCTCTGCCGCTTGAGACCTACGAACGGCGCAGCGAGCAGCTCGATGCCGAATGGCTCAAGCGACTGGCGAAAGGGAATCGCGCGGCGGGATTAGTCGTCGGGTTGCCCGTGCATATGAGCGGGCAAGAGGGCGAGAAGGCTCAAATGGCGCGTGCCTTCGGCGAATGGGCAGCAGCGATGACCGGGCTGCCCGTTGCTTACTGCGACGAACGCTATAGCTCATCCGCCGCCGATCACTTCTTGTCCGAGACCACTCACAAGAAGAAGGGCAAGACTCAGCGCCGCGATCAGTTGGCCGCGCACGTCATCTTGTCGTCGTTCTTAGAGTCGCCCAATCGCGCCGCTCGTCCGGCAGAGTTTCCGACGCTCATGCCTTCGAACGAAGCTGAGTGAGCAGTCGGTGAGCGGCAGTTCGACGGACATCTTGTTCGTCGATTGCTCGGAGCGACGGACAAGATGTCCGTCGTACTGGTAACAACTCATCTGCCGCTCGCGTTACGAGAACTGCAGCAACTCGACCTCACCGCGATTGATCAAGAACGTCGCGATGTGATGTAAGAATTCTTTCAGCGTTGCAACGACGTCCGTCGGCAAGTCCAGTCGGTCAATCGAGCGGTCCATTAACTCGACCCAGCGATCGCGAGCGGCTTGATCGACTGCAAAGGGAGCGTGCCTCATGCGCAAGCGGGGATGACCGCGCTCTTCGATGTAGTACTGCGGTCCGCCGAATCGAAAGATGAGAAAGCCGAGCAAGCGATGCTCTGCTCCTGAGAGATCATCCGGCGGATACATCGGGCCGAGGATGCTGTCGGTCGGTACTTGCTCGTAGAAGCCCGCGACCATTGCTTTGAGCTTGTCCGGTCCCATTCGTTCGTAAAGCGCTGCAATGGCAGCTTCATCCAACATCAGCTCGATCCTTTGTCTTTCGTTGATTGCCGGCAGCGTCTTGCTGCAACCCTCTTCTCTGCGGAACAACTGCGTGAGCGATATAGCGGATCGCGAGGGCAAGCACTTCGTTCGATGATCGAGGCGTCTTACGCTCCTTACGACCTCTTTTACTTCGCTCACCGACGGACGATTCATGCCATTGGAAATCTTGCATCTCGACGACGTTTGCGTCGCTATCAACAAACCGTCGGGACTGCTCGTGCACAGCACGCGCATCGCTGCCTATGTCTCGCAGAACGCAGTGAAGCAACTCTCGAAAGAACTCGGTCGCCCCGTCTATCCGGCTCATCGACTCGATCGCCCGACATCGGGAGTGCTGCTCTTCGGGCTCACTTCTGAGATCGCGCGCACGCTGACCGTCGGGTTCGAGAAGCGTGAGGTTGATAAGCAGTACCTCGCGATCGTGCGCGGCTTCACTGCTGATAACGGAGTCATCGAAAAGCCGCTCGACGATGTCTATCTCCGGCAAGCGATCGCGCGCGAAGCAGCCGACGGCGATGACGATGACAGCGACCCCGAACCCATCAACTTGCCGACCGCCGAGTGCCGCACGGAGTACGTCACACTGGCAGCGACCGAGATCCCGTACTCCGCCGGCAAGTATCCGACGAGCCGTTATTCGCTCGTGCGAGCGACTCCGCTTACGGGTCGCACGCATCAAATTCGGCGGCACTTCAAGCACATCCGACATCCGATCCTGTGCGACGGTCGCTACGGAGATCATCACCACAATCACATGTTTCGAGATCAACTCCGCATCCGCCGCCTGCTGCTCGTCGCGCGAGAACTCAGCTTCACGCACCCCGTCAGCAGCGAGCGCATCAAAGTCATTGCTCCGGTTGGCGACCAATTCGAAGCCGCAATGGAGCGACTGGGATTTCAAAGCCTGAGCGATATCGAGCATCGCGCGTTGTCGACAACGGCATCGAGTTGACGACCGGAACGACGCAGCGAAGCCGCATTCGATAGTCGCCTTTCGCTCCGCGAAAGGCGACTATCGACAGCGTTGCGATTAGCGCACGCGAAACATCCTCTTCACCCGATTCGCGATCTTGCGCTAGAGTCGTGCTCCCCTCTTTTCCCGCCGTTCTGGCTGCGATCGTCATCGCTTCTGCGAGTGGGCTCATTGCCCGACGCAGACTCGCAATCCCTTCCTCACGCTCCCCCCGTTGTGACCCATCATGCTGCTACGCATCCAATCGCTGACTGCTGCGCTCTTGCTCATGACAGCCGCTACCGGCTGCGAATCGCTGACTCCGAAATGGCCGCACGAACTGCAGGCGCATCGGTTGTGGAGACTCAATCGCCAGTCCGACACTCAGAGGAATGTTTATTACTCCGTCCCCGACAACATCCCGGAACTGAGTGAAGTCAAAGCGGACGACGAGTAAGCCCCTCTGCTGAAATTGCTTCTCGATTGTCGGTGAATAACGTCCCGAGTTCGTAGCATGGACGCCTACGTCCGTGCTGCGTCGCTGTCGGACATCGGCGTCCAACCTACGCGACGCCAATCCGGGAAGTTGTTCCTCGGCTGTTTCTTCAGTTGCTCGGCTCGGCGTAGCGATCCTGTGTGCGATGGAAACTAAGACGTAGGGCCGTCTCTCCGAGGCGGCCTTTATTGCGTGACGAAGCGACTTACGAATCGCCGCTGGCGAGCTCGTCATTGGGTTCGAACTGGCGGTCTTGAAGCAGCTTCGTCCTGCAAAATGGTCAGTCTCTGAGAGACTGACCTACGAGTTCCCGAACAGAAAGAATGCTCGACTCGGAGAGTCAAGCTACGGCCACTCGGACAGGTTCCTTATTCGATACGCGGGCCGACTTGCCGCTCGCTGCGCTGCGAACGGCGACATTCCTCGCGTCGAGAGTCCTCTGCATGTCGTCCGCATTTGAAGCATGTGCCCGCTCGGTCTCGGACCTGCATCTGAGTTTGCTCGAACTCGAACAGTCCGCGACCGCACTGCAACTCCTGCCGCTCGGCGGTCGAGAATGGTTTCAACTGCTCGAACAGAAGTTGCTCCCGCAGTTGAATGATTCGGCCTATCTCGTCGCAGCCGTCTGCGGCGGAACGAACATCGGCAAGAGCGTGATCTTCAATCACCTCGCGGGCACGAAAGCCAGTGCCGTCACTGCATTGGCGTCGGGCACGAAGCATCCCGTCTGCCTCGTACCTACCGGCTTCGAGACGACGCACGACCTCAGCACGATCTTTCCCGGCTTCGAACTGCAAGCATGGGAGAGTTCGGAAGCAGCTCTGCGCGAGTCCGATCGTAGCTTGCTCTTTTGGCGTTCTGCGGAGTCGCTGCCGCCGAACTTGTTGGTGCTCGATAGCCCCGACATCGACTCCGACGCGCGCGTCAATTGGGAGCGAGCTGACATGATTCGTCGCGCCGCTGATGTGCTCATCGCGGTGCTGACTCAGCAGAAATACAACGACGCTGCAGTGAAGGAGTTTTTCCGCCGCGCTGCTGCCGAAGACAAAGTGGTGCTCATCGTCTTCAATCAAGTGCATCTGCCTGATGACGAAGAGTACTGGCCGCTATGGCTGCAAACGTTTTGCTCTGAGACGGGCATTGTCCCGCATGTCATTTATCTGACACCTCATCATCGCAAAGCGGCTGAGGAGAACCGGCTGCCCTTCTTCGAACGACAGCTTGCTCCTGCTGCTCTCTCTGTTGAAGCCGGTGCTGTAACAACTCCGACATCCGATCCGCAGACTAACTCCGACAACGACGCAGCGACCGCGCCGCCGGCTGCGGACAATGTCGGTCGTCGACTCAATGAAGACCTCTCGGCTCTGCGCTTCGGAGAGATCAAACTCCGCACCTTGAGCGGCTCGCTGAGACTGCTGCTCGATGCTGCCGGTGCTGCGGGGTATCTGAGCGAAGTTGAGAGCCGTGCTCGCGAATTTCGAACGGCGGGCGAGTTGTTGTCGGCGCATCAATTGGCCGAGGTCGACAATTGGCCGACCGTCCCGAACTCGCTGATCGTGCAGCACATTCGCGGATGGTGGCAGCAGCAGCGTGCCGGTTGGTCCGCGACGGTGCATGGCTTCTACAACCGCATTGGGTCGCATCTGACTGCGGGCTATCGCTTCGTCTATGAGAAGGTCGCCGGTCCGAGCGTTGCGCCGATCGAGACCTACAAACTCAAAGAGTGGGATGCGGTGCTCAATGTCGTCGACGAAGTCTATGACCGCTTGCAGTGGTTCTTAGAACTCGGCAATCCCCTCTTGCAGCCTCGACTGAGCGAGCTGCTCGGTGCGACGACTCGGCAAGACTTGATCGCAGCGCTGAAGAACCGGCACGAAGTCGTCGATCTCGAAGCCGACTTGCAGGACCTCATTGTGAGAGAACTCGAATCGTTCCGATCCGAGAACCCGCAGTTCTACAAATCGCTGAAGCAGCTTGATGCTGTTGCCGCAGCAGCTCGACCGGCAACTTCGATTGCACTTTTTGTGACAGGCTTCGGTCCGATCGGTCATCTCGCGACCGACGCCGCTTTGACATCAGCAGTGCATCTCACCGGAGACGTCGTCGCGGGCGGCATTACCGCAGCAGTCGGCGAGAACTGGCTGTCGCAAACGGCCTCGACCGGAGCCGCATGGCTTGAAGCCCGCTTCCGCCGCATTCACGAACGCTTCGCCGAGCACCGAGCGAACTGGCTCGCCGAGTTCTTGCAGCAGCACTTGCTCGGCACTCTGCCTCACGACTTGCGAGCCGCCGCTCAGATTCCCGAGTTGAAATCCTTCGAGCGCGTGCGATCGAGCCTCAACGAACTCCAATCCGAAGTCGGTCTTACGGCAGATCGAAAAGCAGCGCTATAACCCCGCCCGTCCGTCGTAGCATGGGATTCCATCCCGTGCTGTCTTTGAGACTTCCGCTCGAAAATAAATCCCCATTGGGCTTGTCCCGATGGTTATCTGCCTCATCGCTACATCTCCGTCGTAGCATGGACGCCTACGTCCGTGCTGCCTTAAAGCCTTTCCCGTCCGCATCGCGATCGCCATTCAGCACGGGCTAGAAGCCCATGCTACGCTGACTCGCACTGTCACAACTCTTACCCGTCTCTCATTCCTCTTCGTCCCACTCGTCGTCTTCGGAGCAGCAAGGATGCGCTTCTCAGTACTCATGATCGGAGCAAGCTGTGCCTTACTCAGCGGCTGCATGACCGATCCGTACTTGAAATGGCCGTCGATTGCTCCGCGATCTGCCTCTGCCGAGCGACGAGCTGCCGAGTATCACGATCCCTTTCCCGACGATCAGATGGGGCCGAAGACCTTTTCTCGCCCGCGCGACTTTCAAGCTCCGCGCACGACGACTCGACAGTCAGCGGAACTGAGATCCCTGCACATGCTCGGCCCCGACGAAGCCTTTGCCCCGCCTCAATCGAACCGTCCCGAGCGTCGCTACAGTCAGGTCGTCGATCCGTAAGCTACGGCTGCGCGTAAGATGGCCGCCCTCGGCCGTCGTCCATCGGCGCTGCTACCCGCCGAAATGAAACCCCGTCACGCGAGTCACCGTCGCCGCGCAAGCCACTGCTTGCAGGCCGAGGCACCAAAGCCACTCGCGATCCGACAAAGCCGGCCGCCGATCGTCGTCCTCTGCCTGCAAGATTCCCGGCAGCAGCCAAACAGCAAGCGGCATGAGCGGAATCCATAGCCGCGCCGCTTCGCCCGAATTCTTGCCGCTCAGCCACAAGAAGCCCCAAACGGCTCCGACTGCGATGACGCTTGCTCGCCGAGCAACGACTGGCGTCCGCAAGCCGCGCCAAATTGCCGTCATGACGAGCATTGCTAATGGCACCCCGAGCGCGAGTATCAACTCGATCGCATTCACCGGCAGCCATTTCCAATAGGACCGCGCATACTGAGAATAAAACGCCGCATGATTGCGAACATTCAGCCGCCATACTGCGATCAGATCGAGCCCCCAAACTCCGCGCAGCACCAGTATCAAACCGCCGACCGCTAACGCTCCCCCGAGACACGCCGGCCACTGAGTTCTCGCCACTTCGCGCCAATCAGCTTTCGTTGTGCGACCGTATCCGAGCACTCCCGCCAACAGCGCGATGAGTCCGATTGGTAGAAACACCAAACTCAAAAACAACCCGCAGAATCCCAATGCTCCTGCGACCGCGCCCCAAATCGCAGCGGTTGCGCGTCGCGAACGAGTCCCCTGCAACCAACACCACAAAAAGCTCACGACCAATCCGCAGAAGAGCACGTCATCCTTCGGCAGAAAAATAGCAACAGTCGGTATCAACGGCCAAAAGCAGCACGCCTTCCATGCAACTTCGCGCGACGCACTCCAACACATCAGTGCGAACAACGGAGCGATTACCCAGCACACAGAAAAATGGCTTAATAACACTCCGCACCATAAGACGGCTCGATCTTTCTCCGTCAGCATGCGGTCTCTCTGCCGGATATTTTCCGCGATGACATCAAGGCTGTCTCGCACGGACTGGGGCTGACTCCAATTTAGGACCTCAACTAATCCCGGCGAGCCATCCGCGATCCCAATCAACCCGCGATACATGACAAACAATCCCGGCGGATGAGTGCCGACATGCAGCACATCGCCTTCCGCCATCAGCGCTTCATATCCCTTTAAGAAGCTCGCAGTATCACTGATTTCATACCGTGCTTTATGAAAATATCCGGTCATCGCCGGGTAGTAGAGCACCCATGCCCCTTTTGATAACCGATGCCCCTCCGGCGGAGCTTCTTGCACCGCGATCAGCCAAACAAACCCCGCCAGCATGAGCCCGCTGACCCATCCGGTGACGCCTACTCGCGACGCTGCCCCAATCCGCCCCAGTCCGAAATAAGCAATGGCGCCAAACAGTCCCCCGGCCAATCCGACAAAGACGAAACCGAGCACACTCTCAATCAGCACCTCATGCGGAATGCGATTCCATACCCACTCGCCGGGCACCCCGAGCGGCATGTCGGTCGCCCAATAAACGAGCACCGCAACCGCAGTAGCAACCGCCAATATCCTCACTCGACCTGACATATGAATTATCCAAAAGAGTGGCGATGAGATATTCGAGGTAAATGAAATGAGCCAATGGTACTTATCGGCGGAGCTATGCCGATATACGGCAGGCGGTCCGAACTGAGTCGTTTAAATCGCCGAAGCCTCGATTCAGCTCGCGCGAGGTATAATTCATGATGACGCCTCAACGAAGACGCTCTTTCGCGGAGCGAAATGCGACCATTGGTCTGAGGCAGTTCCCAATGTCCGAAAGATGTTGGGGGGTATGAAAACGAGACTGCGAGATCTCTCGTGACGGCGAATTCAACGAGTGAATGTGATCGTCGTCCCGCTGCGGCTCGGGATGGAATCCCAAGCTACTTTTTCGGGGCAGAACCTCGTAAGTGTTCGATGTAACTCGCGAAGGCAGCAAATTTCGCTTCGGGGTAGCCGACTGTTGGTAGTCCCGCCTTCAGGCGGCCGGTCGAAGACCGACGGATGCGAGATTTAATGCTCTTTCCGACTCGTAATCCGCGTCTTCGGAGTCGCGCGAGGCGCTGCTGTCTTCGAGAGAGATTGCCGCACCGAAGGGAAGTCAAAGTAGATCCGCATCAACGTATCGAGCGCTCGATTCTGAATGGCGAGTCCCGTCATCCAGCGCGACACCGTTTCCGGTGCGATGCGAAGATGACTGGCGAGCGTGCGTTGCGAGATCCCCAGTCGATCGAGTTGTTGGCGGATGTCGTCCGGTGCCAAGAGGCCGACTTTGGTTCGCAAGCCCGCTGTGATTTGTTCGTCGGTCACATTGGTGAAGAACTCTTCGCCGCATTGACCGCACTTGTCGACCTTGAGCCGAGCCACTCGAAACTGATGCAGCTTGCCATCGTGCTTCACTTCGGCTTTGTAAGGAATTGTTACAGACTGAACCGCAACCGCTCCGCATTCGGAGCACCGTCGCGGATAGGGTTTCGCTCCCGGAGCGACACGTTTCTTCTGAGGTTGATTCATCATGTTTTAAATCCCTTAGGTCCCTTCCATCCTTTCAAAGGGACGAAAACGACCAAAGCGTTTTGCGTCTGAAAGCCGCCCCTCACGACGAAAACACCTTCGTTGCCGGCTTGCCCTTATCGGCCATCGTGAAGGGACGTTTGTCGCGCGAGATCACCACTTCCTTCAGCGGCAGGCCGAGGGCGTAGCCGATCGTCGCGTTGAAGTCGGGGATCGACAGTTCGTTGTCGGTGACTTCTTCGCCGGTCTTGTTTGTTGCTCCGTAGACCGAGCCGCCTTGTACGCCTCCTCCGAAGAGCGCGGACGAGAACGCCTTCGGATAATGGTCGCGACCGAGTGCTCCGTTGATCTGCGGCGAGCGTCCGAATTCGGTCGTCAGCACGATCAGCGTTTCTTTTAGCAGACCTCGGTCGTGCAGATCGCTGACCAATGTCGCGAGTCCGCCGTCGAGCTTTTGGCAGAGGTCGGGCGTCGTCGTGAAGTTGCCCGCATGAGTGTCCCAGCCGTGCAAACTCACTTCGACAAAACGAACTCCGCGTTCGACCAATCGTCGAGCCAACAAGCAGCCTTGTCCGAACGGATCTCGGCCATAGGCCTCGCGCAGTTCGGGCTTCTCTTGAGTGAGATCAAACGCAGCGACATCAGCACTCGCCATCATCTTGTAAGCGCCGTCATAAGCACCGGAATGCGCGGCGACTCGGCGCTGACTTTCAAAGGTCTTGATGAACGACTCATCGAGCCCACTGGCGAACTTCATGCGCTCCGCTTGTCGTTCACGCGTGAGTCCAGCTTGCAGTTGAATGTCGCGCAAGCCGTTGTCGGGATTGTTGACGAACAGCGGCGAGTGCTCGGGCGGAAAGAAGCCGGCACCGGGATGACGGCTCGCATTGCCGACGTAAACCGACGCGGGCAACGTCAAATTGCCGGGGCCTCGAAAGTGACTGAGCCATGCTCCGAGCGACGGATGATTGATCGTGCCGCGCAGTTGAAAGCTCGTGTGCATGAAATAGTTGCCTTGCTCGTGCGCCCCCTGCGTCGAGGCCAATGATCTCACGAGGCACCCGTGCTGCATCTGTTTGGCGACTCGCGGCAGATACTCGCCGAGCAGCACTCCGGGCACGCTCGTCGCGATGCTTTTGGTCGGCCCCATCACGTCGCCGGATTTTGGATCCAGCGAGTCGCAATGACTCATACCTCCATCCATATAGAGGTAGATCGTGTTCCGCACGCGACCTCCCGTTGCGGCTTCAGCCGTCGTCTCCGCCGCCGATAACGAGCCCCCGCAGAAGCTCGGCAAGAGCCCGACCCCCAGCAGCGACTTCGCCGTCAGTCCCATCATCTGACGCCGAGTGAGTTCGTCGCAGCGATGCGTAGCTGTCATAAGAATTCCTTTGCGAATACGGCTGTAATGGAACTTACTCAGAGAACAGAACTCATGCACGCCCTTGCGAACGGTCGTGATCGATAACGCGCGACTTCGCGAGCCACGGCGGAACGGCCGCGACTCTTCAAACCGTCGCGTGAGAGAGCGCCACCTGCAGCAGCACCTCTTCGGCATCATGCGAGAGTTTGACTGCCGCAAACACAAACGCGCGAACCGACGACTCTGCTTGCAATCAAAGCCGAGTCAACCGTTCGCGCGTCTGAAGTTCGTCGTCGCAGGGAGTCAGGCGTCGTTACGACTCGATGTCGAATCCTTTTCGGCGTTCGCGCGCGATGAAGCTTTGCGCTTGCGCGTCTCCCACGATTTTCTCGGCGACCGGATCCCAAGTGAGGTCGCGGCCCAGTCGAGCGGCGATGCCGGCCAAGTGACACGTCGTCAACGCACGGTGATGGCTGAAGACATCGGAGATCGGTTCTTTTCGCGCGACAACGGCTTCGAAGAAGTTCTGGAAGTGATCGACCAGCGAACGATTCTTGTAGACGCTTTCCAATGCACCGTTCGGCAACGGGTTCGTCTTCAAGTTGTCGACGGCTTGACCAGTGAGCCGGCCACGATTCACGAAGATTCGCCCTTCGGTGCCTTCGAACAAAATGCCGTTGTTGCCGTCGTGACGAATCTCCATTTCCAGTCCGTCGGCATACTTCGCAGTGATCAAGAAGGCCGTCGCGGTGTTGTATTGAGAATCATCCGTCGGAAAGCCGTCCTTAAACGGCACCGGATGCTGCACCATCGCCGGATGAATGGAGACCGGTCCGGTCTCGGTCTTATTCATGGCCCAAGTGGCGATGTCGACATGATGGGCGCCCCAGTCCGTGAGCTTGCCGCCCGAGTACTCGTACCACCAACGGAACTCGTAATGCGCCCGAGACCAACTCTTGGTTTCGCCATTGTCGCTCGCGATGTGACGGAACGGGACGAGCGGAGCCGGTCCCAGCCACATGTTCCAATCAAGGTTTGCCGGCACAGTCGCTTCAGGAATCTTCGGGCTCGTCGGTGCGCCACCAATGCTGCAGGTAGCCTTCTTCAACGTGCCGATGCGACCTGCTCGAATCAACGCGATGGCCTTGATGAAGGCGACGTCGCTGCGTTGCTGAGTTCCAATTTGAACGACGCGACCGGTCTTGCGGCAGACCTCACACATCCGCTGGCCTTCTTCAATCGTCAGCGTCATGGGCTTTTCGCAGTAGACGTCTTTGCCCGCCAACATGGCCTCGATCGCGATCTTGGCGTGCCAATGATCGGGAGTCGAAATGTGGACGATGTCGATGTCTTTGCGATCCAAGATGGCTCGGTAGTCGGCAAACGCCGTTGCGGCTTTGCCACTCCATTCTTTGGCGAGATTGTTGGCCAAGTTGCGGCGGCTCTCATCGGCATCGCAGACCGCCACATAGTCCCCGAACTTCTGCATGTCCTGAGCGGACCCATATGGTCGGTTCAGCCCAGTCGCCTTCTGGCTCCAGCGACTTCCCGTTCCAACAGCACCCATCCGGGGTCGAGCATTCTCACTCTGAAAACCGCTTGCTCGCTCAGACTGACTGATCAAGACCGACGCGCCGGCCCATGCCAAAGTGCTCTTCAAAACATCGCGACGACTCAGATAACTCATGAAACGGCTCCCTAAAAGACAGCAACAAACGGATCGGTCGATGCGCGAGATCGTAGGCCGTCGCCTTCATGCGGCAAGAATCACGATCGACGAAAGGCCGAACGAAAGGGGCCATCCATCTTTCGTGCTTCACCAGCAGCCGAATGACTACGGCTCTCAAGCCGACTGCTTGCTTCAGCCGCAAGCCGTAAAGGTTCGATCGACTCTGAGCTCTCAGTTCATGGCGAAGAAGCCGTCGATGCCTTCGAGGATGTCGTGACGCTCGCCGAGGCCGAGGAAGGCGTTCATCAGTTCGTCACCGGCTGTGTTCGGGTTGAGGTCGTCTCGACCCAAGAGGTGACCGAGTTCGTGAGCGATCACGGTTAAGAGGTCGTAGCGGTCGGCGAGCGGTTCATCGAGTCGCAGGTTCCAACCGTGCTGCAGCGCGTCGTCGTCGAGATTGATGACGTTGTTGCCGTCGATGTAGGCGAGGGCTCCGCTGTTGCCGAGATCGCGAATCACGAAGCGGACTGTCGACAACAAAGCGGATTCTGCGGGAGTGAGGCCCGTCTCGCCCCATGCTTCTAGTGCGGCTTGATAGACAGTGAGCAACTCGGACTCGGTCAGCAGTTCGGCGCCGTTGCCGAGCGTTCCTTCGCGAGCAGTCAGTGGAGCCGGCAGCGGTAAGCCCGAGCCGGCTTCAACGATGTCGAGACCATTCACCGCCCAGAAGGGACTGATCGCTCCGGTCGAAGTAAAGGTGATCTCGATGAAGCCGTCGGCGTCGGCATCGGTCGCTCCGACGAACTGCAAGAAGTCGTAATGCTCGGCGCCGAGATCGAGCGATTGCGGTAGCACGACGCCTTCGACTGTGACCAGCGTGCTGATGTCGTGACTTCCCTCGCCGAGATAAACGGTGAGGTCATACGCCGTGCCCGGTTTGACCTGCACGCTGAAGGTGCGACTGCCCAATGACGTATGGCCCGAATGCCAATCGCTGTAGAGCGCGGTCGTCAGTTGCGGGAACGTCGAGTTGTCGTGCTCGTTCGGCACGGCGTCGTCGTAACTGTTTGGAGCGATGTCCCAACCGAATCCGTCGGCTGCTCGATCGAGATCGGTGCGCAAGACTCCGACAAAGCCGATCGCGGTTTTCGACGGGCCAGTGCTTGAGTTGCTCCGCAAGTGGTTGAAGTCGAAGCGACGTCCCGTCGGGATGCCGAAGTTGAAGAAGGCGGCGGCTGCAATCGTTCCTACATGCGAGCCGTCGAGCGATGTTGCGGTGAAGGTCGGAGTGCCGGGGATCGTTGCTGCGAGCACGTTGAAGACGATCTGCCCGCTGCTGACGAGCACTTGAATGCCGTCGACCGTCGGATTGACGTCGGGCGAGACGATCGTGCCGAGCGTTGTTGAGACCGTGACTTGCTCGCCGTCGGGCAATGTCGTGCTCGCGCTGACGGGAGTGATCGTGATGCCGTCTGCAGGAGTCGTCCCGACATTCGGAGCGAAGTTGATCGGAGTCACGCTGACAACCGGGCGGATCTCGAGGCCGTTGATGACCCAGTTCGGAGCTGTGCCAGCAGCATCCGAGAACGTGAAGGTCGCGAGTCCTCCTGCAACGTTGAACGTGCCGTTGATCTGCTGACGTTGACCGGCGGCGACGCTGATGCCGCTGACGATCGAGCCGTTCGCGTCGATCTGCATGCCGTCGATGTCGCGGTCGTAACCGATCGTCGCTGTGTAGTTATAGCTACCGTTCGGCAACTGCATGCGGAAGCTGCGAGCCGCACTGTCATACGCACCGTCGCGACGCAGATCAGCCAATGGGTTCGGGTCGGTGACGGCTTCTCCCTGCGAGTTTGTGAGCCCGCCGAGATCAAAGCCGCGCGGCGATGTCAGCCAACCAATGCCGTTGAGTGCCGAGTAGATCTGCGATTCGGGCACTCCATTGAAGCCGTTCGGAAAGCCGATGGCAGCAACCGGAGCTTGCGTCGGCGACTGGCCCGTTCCCGACGCTCGATTCACATGATTGAAGTCGACGAGTCGCGTCGAGGGCGCGACATAGGTCACGGAAGAAACTCCGGTCTTGGCGCCCGTGACTTCCTCAAACGTGAAGACAACAGAACCCGCTGCCGTCGGTCGGCGGAGCAAGACGTTCGCTTGCCCGAGCGCGTCGGTGCGAATCTGAATGCCGTCGAGTTCATCGTCCTCATCGACATTCATGATCGTGCCGTTTGAAGCCGTGACTGTGATCAGCGAGTTCGCCGGCGCTTCGTAGAGCGGCAAGCTGTCGACCGTCACTCCGTCCGCTTCGTCGCTGCTCGTCGGGCAATCAAGCCCCATCGAAAGCAGCACGCCCGGTCGGATCGAGAGACCGTTGACGGCGAAGACCTTCGGATTGGTCGTGCCCGGAACGAAGTGCAAATCGAGCGTGCCATCACCGACATACGCGACGAAGGCATTCGACTTCGACTCGCCGGGATCAGTGGTGATGTTGCTCACCAACGTGCCGCCAGTGTCTGCGTTCTTGATCGAGACACCGCCCAAAGCCGTATACGGGCTGCCGATCATCGCGCTGACGAGATACCAGCCATTGGGCAAATCGACGGTGAAGGTCGCGGGTGCGTCGAACCAATGTCCGTCGCGAATGAGGTCCGAGTACGAATTGTCGTAGAAGCCGTTGTCACGTTCGAAGCTCTTGACCGCCGTTTGCCATCCATAGCCGAGACCGCCCGAGTAGAGCGTCTCTTGCGGAACGCTGATGTAACCGGCTTGCGTCGGCGACTCAGTCACGGTGCTCGCCGTATTGGTGTGATTGAAGTCGAGTAGCAATTCGCCGCCCGGAGGCGCACCGACCGGAGCAAGTGGCAAGCTTTCGAAGTCGGTGAAGCTGACTCCGAAGAAGAGGCCGCCATCGGTTTGAATGACGTTGCCGGCGATCGAGAACGAGTTGCCGAGCGGATCGAAGACGAGTTGATCTCCCGGCGGCACTCCCGGATCGCCGAAGCACGGATCGCCGCCATCTAAGAAGACGGGGAAGAGCAGCGACGGCTGCGCGTGCATGACGTCGATCTCATCAAGCAGAAAGACCGAGAGTCCTTCGAGATTGCCATTCAGCACGATGACTTCAGTGCCGACTCCGCCGCGACTGAGTTCTTCCGTTGTCGGCGTCGTCGGCGGATCTTGCGTTGTGAGATAGATGTCATCGGCGAAGTTCGTGCCGTAGACGGTCACTTGATCGTCGCCGCTGACAGAGTCGTCGATCGTGATTGTCGAGCCGAATGTTGTCGGCAGATCGGGATACGTGAGGATGTAACTGTCGTTACTGCCGAGGCCATCAAGCAGCAAACCGCCCGAGCCCATTGCTGTCACGGTGATGATGTCCGCATTGCTGTCGCCGTTGACCGTTGCGCCGTTCGCGGAGTTGATGAGACCGTCAATCGTGATGTTCGATCCGAGACCGTCCGCATTGCCGTCATCGCCCTTAATGAAGACGGTGCCCGAAGGAGCCTCGGTAAGCGAACCGGCAACGAGCGTGATGTTGTCGCCCGCTCGCAGTTCGACATCACTGCCGGTCGAACTCACGGCGACTCCCGAATTCACAGTGAGGTTGTCTGCTCCGCCCGACTCAGCGGCTGACAGCACGACGAACCCGCCGCCAATCACGAACTCAGCGACATCGAGCGCGCCGGCTGATGTCACATTTATTGCACCGGTCGTTGTCGAGACGCCGGCTGCTGCCGTAATGCCGCCGATCGTCAGCGACTGGTTGTTGCTGACAAAGAATCCGCCGGTGCCGCCCGCGCCTTCGAGTTTTGACACGCTCAGTTCAATCGGATCGAGTGCCGTGCCCACTCCGCCGGTTGCGATGAGGACGGCATGTGCCGACGTCACATTCAATGCGGCGGCATTGCCATCAAGTATGCTGCCATCGGCTGCTGCGATCGTGACTCGACCCGCCGTCGTGCCCGTGCTGATCGTTTCGAGCGTCGCATCACCCGTCCCGCCGAGCAGCGAGTTCACGCTGATCGAGACCGCCGCCGCAGTGTCGTTCGTCGTGACGATCGAGCTGCCGGGTTGCATCGTGAAGTCGTCTGCACCGGCATGATCCGTATTCACATTGAGCGTCACTGTGCCCGCGCCGGCGTCGAGCGTGCCCGTCAGAGTGAGCCCGTCGTCAGCACTCGCAATGACGCTCGAACCGGTGACGTTCGCGAGCGTGAGATCGTTCTCATCGACGATCGAGATCGCACCGCCGGACAACGTGACTGCTCCGCCGAAGTCATTCGTTGCGGTGTTGAGAGTAAGTGCCGCCGAGCCCGTATTGATGGCGGTCGTTCCGCCGATCGTCAGTGTCGAGGTACCGGCTTGAGTGATGCTCGCAGGAGTCAAGATCACGAGAGCACCGGCCGCAGTCACGTTGCCATCGAGAGCAAAGCTGTCGGCTCCGGCTCCGGTATTGATCGTCAGATTGGTGATGCCGGCCGCCGTTGCGTCGGCTCCGGTCACAGTGATGCTGTCCGCGCCATTGAGTGTGAGAGCAGTGTCGATGATGAGCGTTGTTGTGTTCCAAACAGCGACGGTCTCGATCGCTACGCCGCCCGATGTTCCAGCAATGCGAATCGCCGGATTGATGCCGCCTTGAGTGAAGTCGACGTCGTCCGTCAGCGTGAGCACGTCATCGTCGCTCGGCAGATCGAGCGTCACGGTCGCGAAGCCGAAGAGATCGAGCGGCTCGAGTCCCGTGAAGTTGATGATCTGCGTGCCGTCGACAGTGACGACGCCCGCACCTGTAACAATTGCGTCAGGAGTGTAGATCGCGTGCTCGCCATCACCGGCAATCTGCAGCATGTCATTGCCCGCCGCTCCGCCATCAATGTTGAGCCCGCCCGGAGGCACAGGAGTGCCGTTATCGAAGTCGACGACGAAGATCTCGCTGACGTTGTCGAGTCCATTGATGTCGATCTGCGTCGCTTCAGTGGCCGGAGTTTGCAGCAACACCGTGCCGCTCGGACCGCCCTGACGCACGACGATGTCAGTGCCTTCAATGCTCGTGTAGAGGTCGCCGCTACCGCTGCCGCTGGCAGGCACGTCAATGCTTGCAGGTGCCGACGAACTCACGACCGTGACTTTGTAGTCCTCGACTTCGCCGTCCGGTGCGATGCCCGTGACATCACTCTGCCCGGCGGTGCTCAAGCGGAAGCGAGCGAACGTGTCGCCAATGATCGCTCCTGCCGGGATCGAGAACGACAGCACGACATCGGCTGCCATTGTCCCGAGATTGACGTTGTCGATGACATGCTCGCCCGCGTCCGACCAATCGCCGTCTCGATTGAAGTCGATCCATCCTGAGAACAAGTTCGATGAGGCATCGGGATTCACGAGCGACACAACGATCGCTGCGCTCGTTGAAGCACTCGGCGAGCGGATGAGTGTCGACACAAACGAGATGCCGTCTTCGTCATCGAGATCCGCGAGGTCATCGCCGTCTGCATTGGCTGAAGTTGCAGCACTCAGTTCGGTGTCGCGCTGCGCTCCCAATTGCGGTCCGGTCGGAGCATGCCCCGCACCATTGTCGGCTAACGCGACGGGATAGCTCGCAGCAAAGCCGGACTGAGCTGCCGTCGGAGCGTCGCCGAGGTCGAGATTCTGCAACGTCAGCGTGACGTCGTTGCCGTCTCCGCCGTCGTAGTTGAGGACATAGCGATTGGATCCCAACAAGAACCCGCCGCCATCGGGAATCGAAACGCCGCCGACTTTGAACGTGCCGACAACTGCGTCCGCGTCGTCGTTATCGATGATGACAAAGGTCGTGAGATTCGGCGGCGAGTAGCTCACTGAGGCATTCAAGTTCGCGCTGCCGAGTGTAACCGTACCTACAACCTGCAATTGGTCGTGATCGGTCGCAGATTCACCGGGCGTCGGGCCGCCAATCGAGACATCGAAGTTAGAGCCACTCTGGAAGGAAACGTCGCCGACGGAGAGCACGCCGTGAATCACTCCCGGCGCAACCGTGCCGCCACTTTGAACCGAGACCGAACCGCTCACTGTCCCCGTTCCACCGAGTGTTGTTCCTGAGCCGATCGTGACCGTCGCCGCTGTAATGGTTTGAGTGCTGCCCGTTAGGAACGTGCCGCTGCTGATCGAGATCGAAGCGCCATCGGCGGTCGAGTCGTTCCATTCAACAGAGTCAGCTTCGGCTAGGTATTGATCGCCGTCCGTTGCCGCGTCGGTGTTTGTCGTCAGCGAGGTTGCATTGAAGGTCAGTGGATTGCCGTTGCTGCCGATCCCGCCTGAGCCCGCCGTGAGCGAGAGGATGCCGACAGTGATGTCGGTCGCCGCGCTGCCGGAAGTAATCGCGCCCGCTCCGCTTGTAACAATCGTCACATCGCCGCTCGTCGACGAGACCGTGCCCGCCGCAAACTCGATGTCATCGCCGGGCGACTGAATTGAAATCGCGCCGGTGTTGCTGGCGATCGGTGCGTTGATCAGCACGCCCGCGAGTCCGCCAGTGCCGTCACCTTCAAGAGTCAGCTCGCCATCGCCCGTCAGTTGAATGGCGAACGGAACGACCGACGAAAACTCGATGCCGTTGCCCTGCGACGTACCGCCAGTGCCGTTGATGTGAATGTCGCCGTCGATCGAGGTGATGCAGGATTCGTTGTTATCGAGCAGCAAGACTCCGTCATTGGTCGCTGAGTTTCCGCCGCCCGCAGTGCCAGTCAACTTGATGTCGGCAGCCGTTGCGCCAGTGCCGGTCGAGCGAACTTCCGATCCCGGAGAGAAAACGACGCCGTAGTTATCCGTTGTCGTACCGCCGCCTTGCCCGCTGATGTCGATTGCCCCACTGACGCTCGTGATTGTTGAACCGTGAGTCGCAGTGCCGACGTTGCCATAAGTGCCTTCGCCGCCCGTTCCGTTGAGAGTAATGGTACCGGTGCCCGTTGAGCGGATTCCTTCGATGACGAAGGCGTAAATCCCAATGTTGTATTGGTGTGTGCCATGAGCCTGACCGGTGATCGAGATCGGGCCATCAACCGTCGAGATATCGGTCGTCGCCCAGTGCATGTTGACGCCAGCGTTTGAAGTCGAGCCGTTGCCGCCCGTGCCAACGATCGTGATGGCGGCGGCATTCGCGCCGGTGCCAGTCGAAGAAATCGTCTCAATGCCATCAAGCATCACGCCGTAGTTGTCGGTCGCTCCATCGGCTCCGGTGCCCGTGATAGCGATGTCACCCGCGACGCTTTGAATGTCCGTCGTCGTTCCCTGCATGAGGACTCCGAAGTTGAATCCGCCCGTTCCCGCTGTGCCGTCGATCGTGATCGTTCCGGCATCTGCAGTGTTCGCAGTCGATGTCACCGACGCGCCGTCGTGCAAATAGACGCCGTGCGTTGCATGGCTTGTCCCCGAAAGGCCGCCGGTTCCTGTCAACGCGATGTCGCCTGTGCCGGTCGTTTGCAGTGTCGCTCCGCTGATGTCGATGCCATCAAAACTACCGGTCGTTGTGCCGGCTGCGTTTGCTGTCAGCGAGATGTCGCCGTTGACGGTCGCGATGCTGGCGCCAGTCGAGAGTGTGATGCTTCGGCTTGCGGCCAGTGTTGCTGAGCCCGTGCCGCTGAAGGTGAGAGCCGCTGCTGCTCCGACTGTGATCGAGTCCACTCCGGGCGTTACGGCGTCATCTTCGAGATTCACGTCGAGATGCTGATCGACCGCGAAAGCAATGCTGGCGTTCAGAGAGATTGAGTCGTCGCCGGTCCCGCCGTTGATCGTCAGGTTGACATTAAAGGCGGCATCAACCGAGCTCACAACGACGGTGTCATTTCCATTACCCGCATTGAGCGTGAGGCTATCGGTCGGCAGAGCGAACGTGATGGACTCGCTGAGATCCGAATCAATCGTCATCGCCGAGCCGGCAGCGTCGCTCAGAGTGACCGACTCACCGCCGCCATTGAACGTGAAGACGCGAATGCTGGCGTCGAGGTTGTCGGTGATGGGCTCAAGGCCCGAGTACGTCACCGTCCCATTGCCCGTGACGGCAACGGTGCCGCTGCTGGCTGAGGTCGCAGTGTGAGTCACTGCCGCAAACGATCGGGATCCGCCTTCAAGCGTTAGCGAATCGCTCGTTGTCTGAGTGCCGCCGTCGAAGCTGATAGCGCGAGGAGAATCACCGAGCGACAAGTCGACGGTGAGCGAGTCGTCGCCGCCTTGAGTGGTGACTTGCACGTTGCCACTGACCGACGAGTACGGCACGTAAGCCGTATGCCGATCACCGCTGACCGACGCTCCCGCGATATTGCCGAAGAACCCGATCAACGCATTCGGATCGTGAATCACATAGCGGCTATTGGCGGCGTCGGCTTGCAGCGTGAGGTCATCGTTCTGTCCGCCGCTGACGACATCGTTGATCAACAGATTGCTGCCGCTGACTCGAACTTCGGTCGTGTAATTATTCACGCTCAAGACGACGTCGTTGCTGTTCGTGCCGCCGGTGTAATCCACAACGAAGCGCGTGCTGCCGCTGAGGAAGGACTCGTTGTCTCCGATTGCGACGCCGCCGACATTGAACGTGCCGCTTACGGCATCGCTGCCGTCGTTGTTGATGATCACGAACGAGTCGCCGTCGGTCGGTGCGTAGTTCAATGAGACATTGAGGATCGCTCCGCCGAGGCTCACCGAGCCCGTCACATCGAGTTGATCATGACCGCCGACAACGCCTGCTCCTGCTGTGCCATCAATCTCGACATCGAAGTTCGAACCGCTTGCGAACGCGACGCTGCCAGTGCTGAGGATGCCGGGACTCATGCCCGGCGCAATGTGTCCGCCGCTCTGAGCGGAGACTGTACTTGTTGTTGCACCCGTTCCGGCGAGCGTTGCTCCACTCTGCACGACAACCGGACTGACGATGTTGTCTCCGCCGCTCGCTGTCAGGAACGTGCCACTGCTCAGCGTGATCGTGCCCGTGCCGGCATTGAGATCGCCGCTCGCGATGTCGACCGGAGTTGCCGCGCTCAGAAACTGAGCGGCATTCGCAGCGCTTGTGTTCGTCGTCAGTGAGCCAACATCGAACGAAACCGCATTGCCCGAAGCGCCGATCGCTCCCGAGGATGTCACAGAAACGACACCGCCCGCAATGTCGGTCGTCGAATCACCGGCGTCGGTGATCGCTCCGTAAGACAACAAATCAATTGTGTTCGAGCCCGCATCGAGTCCCGTCACCGAGATCGCAGTGGCGACGACGCTGAGCGGATCGGTGAAGCTCGCGCCGTCGATGCTGACTGATGATCCGACTAATGAGCTGATGCTGAAGTCGTCGAACCGGACTCCGTTCTGACCGCCGAAGAAGATGTGCGACACGTTGCCGGGGAAGCCATTGTCAGCACCATTGAGCGAGGGTGCCGTTAAGTCTGCCGTGAAGGCACCGCCGGCATAGTTGCGGTCGTAAGCGAAGACCATCGTCTGCGCCGTCGCGTCCCATGTTATGCGAACCCGATGCGTTCCCGTCCCAAAGAAGCCGATATCTGAGGCGACGCCGTTGTCGTTCTGATCGTCTGCCCGATCACTCGTCGCAATGCGACCGCTAATGATCGACGAACCGAGCATGACAGTCAGCAACGCCGGCGGAGTCGGCTCGTAGAACCACAACGGATTTCGTTCGCCGTTCCCCATGCCGAAGTAGGCGACCGAGTCGTTATCGAGAATGACATTGACCTCAGCGACGAAGCTTTGATCAAAGTGGTTCGTCAGAGTCTGCAGGTACGTGCGGTTCGGGTCGCTTGAGCCATTGAAGGCCACATTGCTGCCATCGAACGCTGCGTTCGAGCCTTGCAAATCGAACCCCGTCGGCACGTTCGTCGAACTGAAGTTCTCGGTTTGCGTTTGCTGACTCGCTCCGCCAATCGCGATCGAGCTGAATCCGTCGGCGAGCGTTGCGAGTTCGGTCGCGCTTAACTGCAACGCTCCGGTTGCGGCGCCGAGGCCGATCGTCGAAGTCAACGTGCTCGGTTCAATGCTCAGCGTGCCGGTGCCTGCAAGCCCATTGCCTCCGAGCGCAATGTCTGCCGCAGTGATCGCGATATTCCCCGATCCGGCGTCGAGACTGCCGCTCCCTGAGACTGTCAGAGTTCCTACATCGTCCGAATCGGAGTCCGCAGCGATCGTCATGTTCCCGCCGCTCGTCGAGATCGCGTTCGCAATCACGATGTCACCGGTCGAGTTGAGTCCGAGAACGCCGCCGGCCGTGCTCACACTGCCATTCAGCGTGATCGTGTCGCCGTTAACGTCGAGCAGATGAGCCGTCGTCATCGAGATGTTGGCATCGATCGTCACCGAGTCCGCGCCATCACCGCCTTCGATGCTGAAGTCCGCATTAAACGCGGCATCGAGCGACGTGATCGTCACGCTGTCATCGCCGACCCCCGCATTGATCGCGAGCGACGTTGTCGGATTCGCAAACGTGATGGACTCACTGAGGTCAGAGTCGACCGTCATGTAGCCGCCCGCCGCATCAACGAGCGAAATGGACTCGGCCCCGCCATTGAAATTGAAGACTCGAATCGCGGCGTCGAGATTGTCCGTGATCGGCTCAAGGCCGGTGTAGGAAATAGTACCCGCAAGCATGCCGAACAAAGTGATCGCGCCGTCCGCTGCACTCGTCGGCGCATGCGTGACGCTGCTCGTGCTGCCGTTATTGAGCGTGAGCGAGTCATTCCCTGCCGCTCCATTGAACACAATGCCGTCGACCGGAATGGGATTTCCCCCCGCGAAGTCGACGATCAATTCGTCATCGCCCGCAGTGCCATTGATGATGATCTGAGTCGGAGGAGTGGCGATGGCCGTTGAGTAGAGCGTCGTCGAACTGTCTCGGACGACGAGATTGCCGCCAGTGATTTCGATCGTGTGCTGCCCGCCCGTCGCCGGGATCGTGATAACGGTTAGCAGCGTGCGGCCTTCGAGCACCTCAGCTTCGCGAGAAGGCTGAGTGGCAAATGCAGTTCGTCGCGACTGACGAGCGTGAGCAGCTCTATTCCGCGAAAGCACGCGATGACATCGGAGACGGCGAACGAACTCACTGAACCAGTCGTGACAGAGCGGCATGATCGGGACTTCTGAAAAGCAACACGAATCGAGACAGCAAAGCGCAGTGCGACTTCACAGCGCAGCGCCCCAAGTGGTGCTCATGCAAAAACCCGATCAACACGTCGTCTGCGGAATCATCCGACGCAGAATTCCTTCTTGTGAGAAGTCCCTCATCGGTGCTTTCTGGCTGACCTGTCTGACGAGTGGAGGTCAGTCAGAAATGTCAGTGGCAGGTGCTCAACGAAAGGCACATGAGGGAAGTCAAAGGCCGCTCGATGCCATCACTGACAAGCAGAGCCTGCATGAGTCGCCGCGCCGCTCTGTGTTCTCTTTCATTTCCAAAAGCGCTAACCGGCCAGTTCCAAAAGCGCAAATTGGCTCGTCGGTATTGGCTGCCAACTCATGAGGAACACATCCGTTTTTGGGTACGACGGACTTGCAGTCCGTCGCTTCTCACG
>CAZNMS010000033.1:0-2933 GCA_964573505.1 uncultured Planctomycetaceae bacterium
GTCGTGAGAAGCGACGGACTGCAAGTCCGTCGTACCCAAAAACGGATGTGTTCCTTATGAGAGGTGAGCAACGAGCATTCGCTGACATCTCGAACTCGCGTCCTATTTCTTCTCGATCTCAGTCGTTGATCGCTCGGCTCCCAGCAACAATTTCGCGGCGTCGTCGACCCATCCGCTTTCCCAAAGATGCTTTCGTTGCGGGCCGTCTTGATACAGATGCGAGATCTTCAACTCCTCAAGCAATGCATCGAACGCAACATGCTCCGCGCGGAAGTTGCCGTAACCGAGATGCACGAGACGCGGCGCCGCTGCGAACAATGCCGCTCGCTGCTTCGCTAATGCAGTGAGTTGATACTGCTGAAAGTTGTCGTCACTGCCGAAGATCGGCCCCGATCCATAATTGCCCGGCGCCTTCATCATCAGTGGCGCGTCCCATGCGACGGCTTTTCCGAACTGCTTCGGATGCCGCAGCAAGATCGAGAACGCGCCCCATCCTGACTTGCTGAAGCCGAGCAAGAAGCGGTCGTCAGCTAACCCGGAAGTCGGATATCGCGCTTCAATCGCGGGCACGACCACTTTGAGGAAGTAACTCTCTTGTTGAATGGCCCGCTCGGTCGGGTGATCGGCGTACCATGGAAGTTGGCTGAAGGTCGGTGCAACGCAAATTACACCGAAGCGATTGGCCAAATTGATGCGCCGAGCTTCCTCTAAACCGTCGCCGTATCGCCGTTCCTCATTCGCTTCGACGGGCAGCAGATAGACGACGCGCGGCCGAGCGTTTGTCGGCATCTCATCCGGCACGAGCACGCGAATCTTCGTCTCGCCCGATTGGAACGAGGACTTCAAGCGATAGACATGCTCGCCGTTCGGAGCGACTTCGCGCGGCGAGATCTCCGTCTTCACATCTGCGCCGAGCAGATGCGGCAGCAGCGCCGCGTTCCAAATTCGATAGCCGTCCGCGTTCATGTGCAGACCGTCTTTGATGAGCAAGTCCGCTCGCGGCTGACCGTCGTCGTTGAGCATCGCTTTCCAAATATCGACAAACGAAATCCAGTCGGTGCTCGCGGCGAGCTTTGCGATGCCTTCATTCGCGGCCCGCTGCGTATCGGCGAGCTTCCAGCGCGAGGTGCTCGGCTTAATGGCAATGAAGAGCAGCCGAGTTTGCGGCAGCTTCGCATGCAGCTTCTCCGCGAACGCTGTGAAGTCAGCGATGACTCGCTCTGCGGACTTACCGGAAGCGACGTCATTGTCTCCGGCATAGAAGACGACGATGCGCGGTTCATGCTTCAGCACGATGCGTTCGATGAAGTGCGTCGAGTCCGCAATCTGCGATCCTCCGAATCCGCGATTGATGACTTTGAAGCCGGGGAACGACGGCTCTGTCTTCCACAAACGGATGCTCGAACTGCCGACAAACACAATCTCGCCTTTCGGGGGCGGCGACTTCTCATCTTCTTGTTCGAACGCCTGAATCGGCTTCTCCCACTTCGCGAACGGGTCTTGAGGACTCTCTGACTTCTTGTCTTGAGCGAGCGGCGCGGCGGATGTCAGAGCAAGCAGAGTCAGCAGCAAGCAGTGTTTGAGCAGCGGCATAATGAGGATCCGAAGAAGACTGAATGAGGACACTTCCGGCGAAGCCTTATATCTGTCGCGAAGCCGAAATGATGCCGTCGCACTGTCCGTTGAATGTTGCGAATGAGCGTCCTCAATGCGGCTGATGTGCGGTCTTTGAAATCATGCTCGGCGACTTCTGAGGAGCACAGTCGGTTTTGGGTACGACGGACTTGCAGTCCGTCGCTCCTAAACGATCGCGTGCGACGGACTACAAGTCCGTCGTACCAGTGTTCCTCTTAAATTGAGGCGGCTCTCCGATGACTGACGTTTCCGACAGAACCTCGAAACTCACGTGCTCCACGAGTTCTGTCGGAAGCGTCAGGACTAACTTCTGTCGGCATCGTCTTTCCAACATCATCCGCGCCGTCTCCCCATTGAGGAGTCACGACGCACATCCAGTTCAGAGGTAACGCCATGTATGACCGAGATGCCCTTATCCGACTGTTTCACGAACGCGCCTTGAAGTTCGGCGACTTCACTTTGGCTTCGGGAAAGAAGTCGAAGTACTACCTCGACGGCAAGCAGATCACGTTGCACTCGCGCGGGCTGCGATTGGTGTCAGAAGGATTACTCGAACTGCTGAAGGACGTTCCCTGCGACGGTTTCGGAGGCATGACGATCGGAGCTGACCCCATTGTCGGCGGCGTGCTGACCGTCGCTGCCGAGCAGAATCAATCGCTCGTCGGCTTTCTTGTCCGTAAAGAGCCGAAGGGGCACGGCACTCAAAAATACATCGAAGGCCCGCTCGTGCCGGGGATGAAAGTCGTCGTCATTGACGACGTCGTGACGACCGGCGGCAGTGCGTTGCAAGCCGTCGATCGCGTCATCGAGTTCGGCTGCGAAGTTGTGCAAGTCGTCGGCATCGTCGACCGAATGGAGGGCGGAGCGCAGAACTTTGCCGCCCGTAACTTGCCGTTCCGCTCGCTGCTGTCGATCAAAGACTTCGGCATCGACCCTCCGCAGGCATAGCGCTGCATCGCGATGCAGCGAAGCCGCAACCGATAGTCGCCTTTCGCTCCGCGAAAGGAAGCTTTTGCGGAGCAAAAGCCCCGAGAGAAAATCCCTTTCGCAAAGCGAAAGGCGACTATCAACTGCGGCTGAGTCGGACCTCTTTCACTTCGGGGATGACGTCGCGAATGACGTCGACGAAGTAGTCATGGCACGTGAAGAAGAGCACTTGCACGTCGCGCGAGAATTCTCGCAGTGTCGCGAGCGTTGCTCGCGACCGCGCGATGTCGAAGTTGACGAGCACGTCATCCATCACGATCGGCAACGGCTCGGCGCTGCGGCAGTAGTGGCGGATATAGCCCAGTCGGATC